>DATFYJ010000256.1:0-5574 GCA_035315105.1 Chitinivibrionales bacterium | reverse complement strand
GCAACCAACGCCGAATACTCGTGTCGCACCTTGGCGTAAAAATCGGTCATTTCGCCGTTGATCTTCTGAAGGGACGGGGTAAAGCGGAAAAACGAAGAGGTCTTGAAAAGGGAATTACGGTCCAGCCTGCCTTCGATCATGTTGCAGTACTCCGGATCGATTTCCACCCCGATGCTGTGTCGTCCCGCCTGCATGGCGGCCAGCATGGTGGTTCCCGACCCGCAGAATGGATCACAAACAACGTCACCGACAAATGAGAACATTCGTACCAGGCGGTCGGCCAGCTCCAGGGGAAACGGCGCCGGATGCTCCCGCGTCGACTCGCCTGTAATGTTCCAGATCTGGCTGAACCACTGGTCGAACTTCTCCTTTGGAATCATGCTGAGTTTTCTCTGGACCTCCGTCGGCTTCCGGTAGCCGCCCGGTTTCCGCTGCATGAGGATGAATTCGATGTCGTTCTTGACAATGGCGTTCGGCTCGTACGGCTTGCCCAGGAATTTTGCGCTGGTGTTGGCCTCGAACCTGGCGTTCGATATCTTGTGCCAGATGATGGGGTTCAGGTTGTCAAGCCCGATCTTCCTGCACAGGACCTGGATGTCCGCGTGCAGAGGCATGACCAGGTGCCTCCCGTTTTCGCGCCTGGAAAGGCACACGTCGCCCACCACGCACACGAGCCTCCCTCCCGGCACGAGAATACGATACACCCCGCGCAGCACCTTCGAAAGCTGCGCCAGGAACTCCTCGTAATCGTCAATGTGGCCCATCTGGCCCTGTCCCTCGTTGTACCGCTTGAGGTTCCAGTACGGCGGGGAGGTCACCACGAGATGGACGGATTCGTCGTTCACAAATGAAAGATCGCGGCCGTCGCCGTTGACAAGGCAATGGAAGGTGTGCATGTCGTGGACCGTCGTGCGCATGTTACGCGTCTCCGAACGCGGCAAGTTGGCCCGCAAGGGAGCGGACAAAGATGTCGAAACCCAAGTCCAAAGCAGGCTCCTTGTACTCGCCCTTTTTGCCTCCGGACTTCGAAGAAAGAATGAAGGACGCCGCCGTGTAATGCCGTTCGCGCACCAGTTTCCTGCAGAAGAGTTCGTAACGCTTGGCGTACGATGAATCCACAAATTCCGGAAAGACCTTGAAATGAGGCTCCTGCACTCTGACCGGGCGGTTTGAATTTGCGCAATCTTCAAGCATGAAGAAGTATCCCAGCCACGGCTTGACAGTCGCGTTAAACGCACCCTCGCGGTACGCAGTCCACAAATCAAGCGCGCTGCCCATGGCCTCCTCGGTGCGGTTGTTGAAATTGTTGCCGAACGACGGCGCCACCTGTGATTTCGCCTCAGGCGCAAGAACAAGCTGGCCTTTTCTCACCACCAGCAGGTCCGACTCCTTGGTGGGCCGGAAGAAGCCCGGAAGCTGAAGGAATTGGTTGTGGAAAATGCAATCATTGGGACTCCCGGCATCCTTTATTATTCCGGTAAGCAGGTTGATTATGCCGTCCATGTGTGCGCCGCCGGTCACGGCGCTGCGCGCACCCTGGTCCTTGTTGCCCTGGGCCTTCTGCTTGTTGGTCTGAGATTCGCGGGTTTCCCAGTAAAAGGCAATTGCACGCTTGAGACGGGCGTGAAGGTCTTTGACATCAATCATCGGAAAAGTGCTCCTCCTCTCTTCGCGGGGGCTCTTGCGAAAAAAGAAAGCTAATGTAAAATCGGAATACTTTTTATGAATCCATCCGATCCGACTTTCATTCTTACGGTATAACAACCTGCGGCAATGTTTCGGGTATTCCAACGTATGCTATGCGGGCCCGATCCAAGAAAGTCATTGACAAGAGATGCTATTTCACGGCCGGCAAGGTTGTAAATGCTCACCGTGACCCGATCGGAATGGGACAGCGAAAATTCAATGATTGCGGCCGCGCTCCCACGGCTCAGTGAGTGTATCTTGATACGTAATTGTTGTGACGCCGCTCGCTCCGCGCTTTGATTGATTGCCGTCGTCATTTCTGTAAGCGGCCGCCGCCACACTCCGCTGCCGTAAATGCCGGCATAGAGCGTGCTGTCGCCTGCGGCAAGATAGGTATAGGAGGCATTCGGAAGCCCGCTGTCCGCCGCAATCCAGCTTACGCCGTTATTGGCGGAGAGAAAAACACCGCCGCCAGTAGTCCCCGCAAAAATCCTGCTGCCGCTCACGGCAAAAGACGTGACGTACGTATGGGTAAGGCCGGAATCGCTTGCGGTCCAGCGTGCGCCGTTATCGGCGGACAGAAAAATCCCGCTACTCGTTCCGGCAAAGACAGTGCCGCCGACTGCCGTAAGAGCGTTGATAGTCAAGCTCGTAAGTCCGGAATCAACCGCGGTCCAACTTGTTCCGTTATTGACCGAACGGAAGATGCCGCCGCTAGAAGTCCCGGCAAAAATATTGCCGCCGCTCACTGCAAGAGACACGACATCAGAGTCCGTTAGCCCGTTATTGGCTGCGGTCCAGCTTGTTCCGTTACTGGCAGAAAAAAAGACGCCGCCGCGATAAGCCCCGGCAAGGAGGGTGTCGCCTTTGGCCGCAAAACAATAGACGCTTCCACTCGAAATACTTTCCGAAGTCCAACTCAACCCCTTATCGGTAGAAAGGAGAATGCCCCACCCTCCAATGGCGGCGAACACTTTTCCGCTGCCCGCGATAAGACAGTTCACTCCGGCATATAAATCAGTCTTGTAGGCTGGAATGCCTGCATTGACCGCTGCCCAGCTTGTTCCTTTGTCCGCGGAAAACAGAATTCCGCCGCCCCAGGTACCTGCATAGACATCGCTGTCGTCTGTCGCGATGGAAAGTATACGGCTATTCGTAATACCATTGCTGACAGCGGTCCAGCTTGTTCCGTTGTTGGCTGAATGGAAGACGCCGCCGCCATAAAAAGTTCCGGCAAAAATGTCGCTGCCTTTTACTGCAAGGGATAAAACATTATCAATGGTGATGCCGCTGTCGACCGCTGTCCAGCTTGATCCGTTGTCGGTGGATAGAAAAACAGGGCTGTTGCCATTGGTCCCTGCAAAGATGGCGCTGCCGTTTACCGCAAAACATTGGACATTTCGCGACGTAAGACCGTTATTGGCCGCGGTCCAGCTCGTTCCATTATTGACGGAGAGAAAAACGCCGCCGCCACTGGTCCCGGCAAAGATGTTGCTCCCGTTCACCGCAAGAGCCATAACATTAAGGCTCGTAAGCCCGCTATCCACCGCGGTCCACCTTCCTCCGTTATTGGTGGAGAGAAAAACGCCGCCGCCCCAAGTTCCGGCAAAGATGGCGCTCCCGTTCCCCGCAAGAGCCATAACATTAAGGCTCGAAAGCCCGCTGTCCGCCGCACTCCAGCTTGTTCCGTTATTGGTAGAGACAAAGACCCCGCCGCCGGTTCCGGCAAAGATTGCGCCGCCACTCTTTGCAAGGGCCATGACGTTGAAACTCGTGAGACCGCTATTGACCGCGGTCCAGCTTGCTGCGTTATTGGTGGAGACAAAGACGCCGCCGCCTGTTCCGGCATACATGGTATCCCCGCTCACCATAAGACAAGAGACATAGCCGGCCGTGAGCCCGTTATTGGCCGCAGACCAGCTTGCTCCATTATTGGTGGAGAGAAAAACGCCGCTTCCTTCAGTGCCGGCAAAGATACCGGCGCCGCTGAATGCAAGTGCATTGATGTCCCCGCCATACGGCCCGTTTGTTTGCACCCATTGCGCATGTCCCGCGTTCGCAAATAATACCAGTAACCCGATACCAAGAATAAGCTGCACCGGAGATCTTTTCATGCAAGCCCCCCTTCGCGCGAACGTAACGCGGCTGTTGTTTGCTGTTTTGCCGATCATCGGCACTGCGCTCCTATGGCGTTAAAATAAATGAAGACCGGGAAAATTGAGGGGAAATTGTGGGCAGGAGGAGAGGGGTTGACGGCGGGGGAATGAAAAGAGGGTATAGGCTTGATGATGTACGATCAGGGCTTGCACTGAGTCCTTCGACAGGCTCGGGACAAGCTTCGGAGAAGTGATGGTCGTGGCACACGGGTTGTGGCGGAAACTGGGGTGAGGGCAGGCACTCGGTGTCTAATATAAGATATCGTGGCGGGGAGGTATCCCTCGCAGGTAATTCATAGAAAAAAGTTGGGCGCCCCGCCGAGTACGACGGCGGCCCTCGCTACGGTCTCGGCCTTCGGCCTCCGGCCGCCTCGGCCCTATGCCGCAGTAGCGGCGGGTCCGGGCGGCACCGCGTTCTAACGCGGCCTCCGTTCCGGCCTGGCGCAGGGCAGAGGAACATCGCCCACACCATACCAGCCGCATTCGCCTTCTTTGCCAGGAAACATTTCGCTATCGGTAATATTTTCTAGTGCCACGACTCTTTGTGGTGCCCCCGCAGCCCAGGTGTCTATCTTGTAAACAAACTTGCTTGTGGGCTACCCACGAGGGGAGCGCCTGCCCAACAGGAAGGGCAGAATGCGCCCCCAAGACCCCGCAGTCCCGCGGGACGAGGAGGCTTGGGGCCAGGGGGACACTTCCCCCACTGAGATATTTTTTTTTGAAGCAATCCGAAATCCGCAATGGGAAGGTCGGGTTGAGGGGGTTGGGGGCAAATTCGCAAAACGAAATCTGCAATGGGCAAGATGAGATTGATTGCCTGAACGTTTTCAAATTTGCAAGGTGCAAGATGAAAGAGGAAATGGGAAGGGCGCAGAGGAGGGGGAAGAGGTGGGGGAGCAGGGGAGTAATTCCTGACGATGGCCTGTCTTGCCGAAAGTATGCAGAAGTTGTGGTGATGACGGGCAAGGGAGAGGGTGAGGTGGTGACGATGCCGTCTACGCGACTGTCAACTGAGCGGGAAACTCGCTCCAGACGCGGCCGTCAAGTTCGCGCCCGTTTTTCTTCTTTCGAACGCCGCCCCATTGTTTGAAGAAAAAGGGTTTGCCTTGGGTAATGCATTGGTCGCGAATCTCGGTGATCCAATCCTTTTGAACGGGACGCGCGTGGGGGCCGGATTCGCCGCCTGCGATAACCCAGTGGATTCCGTCAAGGTTGAGAGGTCCCACGCTGCCCAGCAGCGGTTCAAACGAAATGAATTTATTCTTTGCCCGACATGCGCGAAGGTTTTCGACCCGGTGCATATACTCCTGGTTTTCGACGGTCACTCCTGCCCAGATGTTCTCAGACCACGGCAAAGAAGAGTCCAAAGTTGAAAGGCGGTCCGCTCGCTTGGTGAGGATCTGGTACACATGCCAGCACGCCCTGTTAATGACGCCAAAGACTTCGAGAATGAATTCCCTCGGCGCCTGGGCATGAAACAGGTCGCTCATTGAGTTTACAAACACCATCTGGGGCTTTTTCCATGCGAGCGGGAGTCCCAGTGCATGGGGGTGAATTGTGACCCTGAACCCGTTTCGATAGTTCGGCTGCCGCATGGCCCGCAGCCGTCTCGCCATGCGTTCTGCATAGCAGTTCTTGCATCCCGGACTGATCTTGGTGCATCCGGTTATGGGGTTCCAGGTGCTTTCGGTCCATTCGATGCGGGAGTTGGAGGACATGCGTCGTCCTTATT
>DATFYJ010000255.1:0-2445 GCA_035315105.1 Chitinivibrionales bacterium | reverse complement strand
CAGCGACTTCTTGAAACCGTTCGGGCCGACCTTGCTTATCACGGCGTTTTTTGTGGCCTCGCAGCCGGTGCCTGCCGTGGTCGGAACGGCCACAAAAGGCACCTTGGTTCCCGGGTGAACCCTGGTGCCGACGTCTTCGAGATAGTCGGCCACGGTGCCGTCCGCGCGGAGCATTGCCGAAATCGCCTTGCCCGCATCGATGACGCTGCCGCCGCCCACCGAAAGGACCGCGTCGATGCCGCGGTTCCTGTTGGCATCCACCGCCCCGTCGATGTCCTCAGGCGAGGGTTCGCCGGATATTTCCCATTCGTAAAATTCGACGGACGCCTTTGCAAGGCTATCCGCTATTGCGGCACAGGCGCCGGAGCGTGAAAGCGAACTCCTGCCGCGCACCAGGAGCGCCTTTTTTCCCAGGCCCGAAACGATTCTTCCAAGGCCGTTTGCGGTGTTCGCGCCGAAGTGAATGCAGGGGATTTTGGAAGACTGGAAAGGCTTTATTTCCATTTGTCCTTTTCCAGAGGGCAAATCACGGCATAGGGAACGCCTTCGCGCGGCTTTTGCATCCAGGCTTCCACCGTTTTCTTCCACTCGATGTAATGAGGAGTTGTCTTGTGCGCGGCCGCGGCCTCGTCCGATTCGTAGGCTTCGTACAGCAGAAAGCGGCTCGGGTCCTCGGCGCTCTGCAAAACGTCGAAGCGCAGATTACCGGGTTCGCACACCGAGGCTTCATGGTTCTTGACCGTTGCTTCGATGAAGCGGGTGATGGCGTCCGGTTTCACCTGGACCATGACGCTCGTGACGACCATGGGCGGCCTCCTTGCGGGGAATATTGCGGTCGGCTTTGATGCAAGGCACGAAAGGGTTCTGCCCGGCATTTGAAACAAATATAAATACGTGAAAAACTGGTGCACGACATTTTTTTTTAATATATTTAGGGGGTGGGACTGGGATCGATGAAGAACGCCTGATTCCGGGGGGATTGTATTAATCGGTTAACCCACGTAAAATTCCCCTATTTTTTCTGATTTCTTTTGAACTTTTCGGCTCACTAGGGCGACTGTAACAGTGAAATATAGCAACCCGCTTGCCATATACTTGGTGTCCCGATACGGGAAAAGCCAGGCGTTGCTCCGTTTTACACAGGAGGTTTGTTGACTTATGCAAGACTCAAAGGTTTCACTCCGTGAAATGATTGTCGCTGCCGCCGGCATGATTCTGGCATGGGCGTTTTCTTCAAGCGGGCAGGCGGTTTATCCGGCAAACCTGACAGTCCCCGTGACCTATTTCGATCAGCATTCTGACGGATCAAACCCTGATTTCAATCCGGGCGACAACCCGGCCAGGGTCGTTCACGGCATGGTCCAGCCGAACCTCGACAAAGATGGATTGCCGGTAGGCACCACTAATTATTTGTACAGCTGGGGCATAGGGAAATGGTGGCGCGCTTGGCCGCAAAGCCAACTCGGACAGGGCAGCGATTATCTCCGGCCGACGTATGGTCCGCTGCTGCCGTTGCCAGGCGGGACGGCCCTCCTCGGCGTCAATACTGTGACATACGACACCTCGTACAAGAACATTATGATTCAGGACAATCTTGTTTTTACCTACGTGGCCGGCTCGGAGGGAGTGTACCAGTACCAGAATGCAAATTTTTTTCCGCTTGACAACAGGGGGTTCGGGCAGGAACGTACGGTGAACTGGGATGGAGGAATCCTCAACCCAGCTCCTCACAACTATTCGTTCGCCATGCATTTGAACAGAGGGTTCAAGTACCGGCCCGGACTCACCTTTCAATTTGAAGGCGACGACGACCTGTGGGTATTTATCAACGGCCAGTTGGTTCTGGACCTTGGGGGGATTCACACTACCGTGGCGGGCCAGTTTAATCTTGGAGGACCCAATGACGCGGCTGGGCTGGCCGCGCAACTCGGTTTGAACCAGGGTGACTCGGCCACGCTCGACGTTTTCTACTGCGAACGGCAGTCCGTGGGTTCGGACATCAAGATCACAACCAACATAATTACGGCAAATCCTGTAAAGCTCGTTCTCAACATGCAACCCCCGGTTGACACTCTCGCGGCAGGAAGCTTTGCCAGATTTACCGCGACCGTTCTCGACGACACAAACGGCGTCCGCCATGAATTCGATCCCATGATCCAGTGGTCGCTTGCTCCCACCGGAACATCCAGCCGGTTGAGCACGGCCACCGGCGGCGTCGATACGTTTTACGCGGGGCAGGCGTACACACATTATGTCATAAGGGCGCAATTTACCGATCCTGTAACGGACACGGTTCTCTGGGCGGCCGATACCATCTATGTCAAGCCCGGTCCGCCGTACAGGGTTTGGATAGAACCGGACACGAACATCAACCCGAACGACTTCAGCCCGGCGAGCCTTGCCCGCCTGCAGAATCCCGATCATGTTTCGCTTGTCACCATTTCT
>DATFYJ010000254.1:0-2317 GCA_035315105.1 Chitinivibrionales bacterium | reverse complement strand
GCTCCTTGTCCAGAAGATGCTTTCGCACAAGGAAATCTCGAAGAACCTCTTCGTCACCGGCGACATCGACTCGCTCGCCCTGGGCGGCGTGACCCTCACCGACAACGCGATTCGAGCCGTGGTACTGGCACGCGGGAAGCTTTCCATCTCGGCCCATGATTGACTAATACCAAGATCTTTTGGTGGGGACACCACTTCGTGGTTTCCCCTGGGGTGCAGCTTCCTCCCGCCGAATCGGCGGGAGGTGATCTGCACCCACACCCTTTCCAGCGGAAACGTGCGCGAGGCGCAACGCTTGCGCGTTGCGTGCGTCACGTTTCCGCAACGCCTTCTCTAAGGTAAATCCCCCTCCGCCTTCGGCACCTCCCCCTTGACAAGGGGGAGACATTTAACAGAGCCATCTTTAAAAAAGGATCAATTCGAGCGTGGTGCCCGACTTACTACCATGCGTTAGGCAGGACTGGAGGCCGCGCTGGAGCGCGGTGCCGCCCGGACCCGCCTTTTGTAGAGACGCAGCGCCGCTGCGTCTCTACAAAAGGAATAGGGCCGTGGCAACCCGAGGCCGGAGGCCGAGACCGGAAGGAGGGCCGCCGCCGCGCAGCGGCGGAATGCCCATCTTATTCTTTCTACTTTGAGGAAGAAATTTGATTTGGGGTCGGCTTTACTGCAAGGCAATCATGCAGAACCCTGTTCGCCGCAAAGCTCGAGGCCGAGCGCACCATGATCTGGTATCCGCCGCACTCGAATGCGTCGTTTTTCCTTAGCAGATCCGCAATTGACGCCTGCGATTCGATTGCCTTTACGAAATCGGCGTCGGGAGCGAGCACCACGGGTTTTGCCGCCTCGGCCACGAGGACGTAAAACGGAACGATGGTAAACGGCCGCGCAGCCTTGCCCGGCCCTTCCGCCAGGATCGCGGCCTGCTTCTCCTGCAGCTTGATCATCCGCGCCTTGGCATCGGGGATGGCGGTATCGATGGCATATGCCACCCAGTCAAGCAACTGGCTGCGGACGGCATGGATGTCGCCCGCGGTGGCGATGGACGCGATGCCTTTTGATTTGTCAACGGCCTTGGCAAGGCCCGAGATCTCCTTGAGGTACGAATTACGCTGCGAGTCGGGAATGAAGTACATGATCACAAGCTGCACCTTCTGGCCGTCGGGCGCGCCGTAGTCGATGCCCTGCGGCGACCATCCCACGGCGCAGAGCAGGTCTCCCTCGCCGATCCTGCGCGCGTGCGGGCACGCGATGCCCTTGCCCAGCGCCGTGCTTGCCGCGGCCTCGCGCTGCTTGACTTCCTGGACAATGTCGGCCTGGGCGTGCCCGTCGGGAATGGCCTCGATAAGCAGCGCCAGGTACTCCAGCGCCTTTTCCTTGTTGGGGTCCGGCAGTTCCACGAGGCGCCCTTCCTGGAGCGCCGAGAGAAGACTCTTCATGGTTACACTCCGTATTTCCGGTTAAACCATTGCTTCACCGAATTGGTGATCAGCGCGTAGCAGGCCATGAATCCCGCGATCCACCCCCAGTAGACAAGCGGCAGCGGTACGAGGCCGAGGTATGTTGCCAAAGGGGAATACGGTAAGTATGCCCCCACCGCGAGAATGCCGAGGGTGGAGAACAGGAGCCCCGCGCTCGGCCTGCTTTGCAGAAAGGGAATCCTGTTGGTCCGAATGATGTGGACGATGAGCGTCTGGGTGAAAATAGATTCGATGAACCAACCGGTGTGGAAAAGGCTTTCGAGGTACGATTTCATCTCGTGGGACGTTCCCTCATGCGAAAACACAATGCACTTGAAGAAATACAGCATGAGAAAAAATGTTGCATAGTCGAATATCGAGCTTATGGGCCCGATAAAAATCATGAACCTCCTGATGAACCCCACGTCCCAGGCCTGCGGCTTTGCCACCAATTCCTCATCGACATGATCGGTGGGAATGCCGGTCTGCGATATGTCGTACAGCAGATTGTTGAGCAGCACCTGTATCGGCGCCATGGGAAGAAACGGCAGAAAGTAGCTGCCGCCCACCACGCTGAACATGTTGCCGAAATTCGAGCTCGCGCCCATCTTGATGTACTTGATGATGTTCGCGAAAATCCTGCGGCCCTCCTTGATGCCCTCCTCCAGCACGAGCAGGCTGCGTTCAAGGAGGATGATGTCGGCCGATTCCTTGGCGATGTCCACCGCGGTGTCCACCGAAATGCCCACGTCGGCCGCCTTGAGCGCCGCCGCGTCGTTGATGCCGTCGCCCAGAAAGCCCACGGTCTTGCCCTGGCGCTTGAGGCACTCGATGATCGTCTCCTTTTGCATGGGAGACAA
>DATFYJ010000253.1:0-3383 GCA_035315105.1 Chitinivibrionales bacterium | reverse complement strand
ATCGGATACCATCGTTAAAATATTCGATGACCATATCAGTATTTACAATCCGGGAAAATTGCCGCAAGGGATCACCATAAGAAATCTTTTGAGCGGGCAGTACGTTTCTACACCACGCAACCATCAAATAGCCGATATCTTCAAGGAAGCCGGGATAATTGAGAAATACGGATCGGGCATACGGCGCATCCGTGAGAGTTTTAAAAAGGCGTCGAACAGAGAGCCCCTCTTTGAAGAGATCGGCGAGGGCTTTATGGTTACCCACTACGCAGAAGGCCCCCGATTTTGTCGGGGGATGAATGCGCCTTCTGCTTCGGGATGTCGCACAAGTAGCCTTCGGCTCCGGGAGCCGAAGGAAATTTTTGGTGCCGCCGACTCCTGTCGGCGGGGCTCCACTGTCAACTCCTCGGGAGATTGCTTTGTCGCTTCGCTCCTTGCAATGACATGTTTACTTCACTCATTCCATGCTTTGTATTCCACAATCCTTCTCGGTGCCCCCGCAGACTAAGCTTCTTTCTCGCAAATCAACTTGCTGGGGGGCTACCCACGAGGGGGTGTGCCCCCGGATCGCCGGCGCGCAGCGCCGGAAGCCGGGGGGACACATCCCCCACAAGATCTTTATTTTTCAACTCTTCTTTCCGGCCAATACTTCCTTTACCGCCGCGAGTAGGTCGGGAATGGAAAACGGCTTGCGCAGGAAACGGAAGTTCTTGTTTCTTATATAGTCCCAGTTTGACTTTTCGTCGGTGTAGCCGCTGCAAAACAGCACCTGCATCTTCGCGCGCTTGAGAAGCTCTTCAACCAGCCACACCCCGCTCTTGTCGGGGAGGCCCACATCGGTGAGCACCAGGTCGAATCCTCCGTTATCCTTTTCGAACGCCGCCAGCGCATCTTTCGCGCAGGAAGCGGCGAACACCGCGTAGCCGTTTGTCGAAAGAATTTCGTTCGTAAGAAAGCGGACTTCCTGATGGTCTTCCACAAGCAGGATGCGCTCGCCGTTTCCCCTGAGGGACGAAAGCGGGACAGGCTCCATGCTTTTCTGTTCGGTCTTGACGGATGAGCAGGGGAAATACACCATGAACGTGCTGCCCTTGCCCGGCTCGCTCTGCACCTCTATCCATCCTTGGTGCTGCTGGACTATGCCGAGCACCACGGACAATCCGAGTCCTGTTCCTTTGCCCGCCGCCTTGGTGGTGAAAAACGGTTCGAAAATGTGTTCCTGCACCAGTTCGTCCATGCCGGTGCCGGTGTCGGCTATCGACAGGCAGACAAAGCGTCCGGGGCGGCCTGCGCTGTGTGCGCGGCAATATTCCTGATCTGTGGCCACGTTCTTGGTCTTGATCGACAAGGTCCCGCCGCTTTGCATGGCGTCTCTTGCATTGACGGCTAGGTTCATGAGCACCTGTTCGATGCTCCCTTCGTCGCCCCGAATGGGCCACGGTTCCTGTCCCAGGTCAAGTTCGATGGCGATGTCCTCTCCGATGACGCGCTCGAGCATTTTCGCCAGCGACTTCACCGCATTGTTGAGATTGACAGGAGCGAGCTCCATCGGGTGCTTCCGGCTGAACAGAAGGAGCTGGCGCACCACCCCGGCCGCCCGTGTCGCGGCATTGCTCACCTGCGCAAGGTCCCGGTGCACCGGATCGGACTCGGGCACTTTCGCCATCGCCAGGGACGTATAGCCGGAAATTGCCGAAAGAAGGTTGTTGAAATCGTGGGCAACGCCTCCGGCCAGCGTTCCGATGGCCTCCATTTTCTGGGCCTGCAGGAGCTGGGAAAGGAGTTTTTCCTTTTCATTTTCAAGATGTTTGCGCTCGGCGATATCGGTGAGGAAACTCAGCGCGGCAGGCTTGCCGTTCCAGTCAATCCTGATTGTGTTGATTGCCACCCATTTTGCGCTGCCGTCTGCCGACAACAGCCTGAATTCATAATTCATCGGCGCAGGGTCGCCTTTCATCCGTTTCATGTAATAGTCCAGCACCATTGCGCGGTCATCCGGATAAACGAATTCCGGAAAAGGTTTTGACATAAGCTCCGGTTCCGAATGGCCTGAAAATTCCGCGGCCCTTTGGTTGACGAATTTGAGCATGCCGTCCTGGGCCACGAGAATGCCTTCGTTGGCGCTGTCGACAAGGCTCCGGTATTTTTCCTCGCTTTTTCGCAATGCCTCCTCCGCCTGCTTGCGGTCGGTGATATCGCGGAACACGCCCAGAAGGTAACGTCGGCCCTCAATTTCGGCCGAGCCAGCGCTTATTTCCACGGGGATCTCTTTTCCGCTCTTGGAAAAAAGCCGGTCTTGGTGGGTCAGTTCCGCGGTGGCCGCGTCTGACTCGGCAAAGCCTGGGGTGAAACCGTTTTTTAGCTCCTGCGGCGGATGAAGGGCGGACTGAGGTTTTCCTATAATCTCCGACCGTTCCTTCTCCACCATGTCGCAGAGGGCCTGGTTGCAATCGACAAGGAGGCCGGTCTTTGCATCGGCAAGGGCAATGCCGTCCTTTGCATGATCGAAAACCATGCGGTAGCGCATCTCGTTTTCACCGAGCGCAGTCTCGGCCTTTCTCCTGGCAATGGCCATCGCTGCCTGGGCTGCAAGCGTCTCAAGCACCGACGGATTGGCAATGGAGCTTTCGCCCCGGAGAAAGATGCAGAGCCCGCCCAAAATCTTTCCTTCCTTGACAAAGCCGACCACATAAAACGCGGTCACACCGATAAGCTTTGCCACCGGTTTCAGGATGCTCTCCGGGAACAGGTGAGCAAAGTCCTGCAGGCCTGCGCGGATTTTGTGCAGTTTTCCGGTTGACACCGCCTGTCGCGCCTCAGGCCCGAAATCGCCGCGGATTTGCATGGGGTTGCGGCCGAGAATCTTCGTGATCGTCCCTACGATCTTATCTAGTCCCATGATGGACTGCGGAAGAAATGTATTGGCGGTTTCATCGAATTCGCACACCGCCAGGATGGCGCTAGGCGGCGTTATCTGTTCGAGCTGTTCTCCGATGAGCTGGTATATATTCTTTTCCCGGGGCAATTCGACAAGGTCCATTGCCGAGTGCGAAATAAAGAGCAGGTCGCGGACAAGCTGTTGCAAAGTCTCATCGGCCTGTTTGCGTTCGGTGATATCGACCCCGTACATGTTGATGTAACCATCCTCGGGAAACGGGGCGATGGTGAACAAATAAGTCTTATTGTCCATCCCGATCTCCGTCGTGCGTTTTACCCCGAACGCGAAGACCTCCTGCACAATCGTTCTTATGGATTCCGGGACCGGCATGTTCGGTCCGCATTTCCAGAAGGCAAGTAACGGGGCGCTTGCCTTGTTGCCGAAAAGAACCACGCCGTCTCTGGTCAGCCGAATGACCGGGCACGGATTCTCCGAAGGAAATTTT
>DATFYJ010000252.1:0-2120 GCA_035315105.1 Chitinivibrionales bacterium | reverse complement strand
CCGATAGGTTTTGCCTGAACGCAGCATGGCGATGGCTTGCCGACGCCGCGCTTCCAATTGCTTGGGATTTCCGTGTGGTCTCATATACCATAATATAATAATTTCTGATATAAGTATCCATTATAAGTTAAATATCAATAATAGTTTGGCGGGGGAAGTATCGCCCTCGCTGCGGCCGCCTTCGGTGTCCTCCGCTACCCCCTCCTGGGTGGCCCCCGAGAGGAAGTAGTTGCGAGAGTCAAGCTTCGGTTGGGGGGCACCCGTGGAGAGCAGTTGTACGGTACAGTTTTTGTTCACTTTGTTACTTTGTCACTATCTTTCTGCGGGGGCACCAAGAAGAATTGTAGATTGATGATTGCGGAATGCGGATTGGAAAAAGTGCCAGGGAACAATTGTTGACGGATGATAAGATGACATTTGTCTTTTGCTCCCCTCTCCAATCGGAGTGGGGCCAGGGGGAGAGGTCGGACGATTCGAAGAAATATAGCCCTTCGGCTGAACATTTTTCCTTCATCACCCTCAATTTTCATCGCCAACATTTCTGATGACGGATACTCAATCAATGGCAATACCATCTTCCATCCGCCCCGTCGCCGTCATCCCCACCTACAACAACGCCGGCACTGTCGCATCGGTCATATCGGAAACAAACACTTATCTGCCGGACATTATCGTTGTCAACGACGGATCAACGGACGATACGAAAAATATCCTGCAATCAATCATTGCCTCAAACAACAGAATTGTGTTTATCAATTTTGAGGAAAACAAAGGCAAGGGCTGCGCGCTGCGCGCGGGATTCGAAAAGGCCCTTGCGCTCGGCTTTACGCACGCGATAACGATCGACGCCGACGGTCAGCACTATCCCAGCGACATTCCGGTGTTTTTGGAGAAGGTCGCGCAGGACCCGGCAGCGCTGTGGATCGGCGACCGTGTGCTTCGGAAGGGGGAGGCGGCCGAACCGAGACGTTCTGCCTCGGGCCGGAGGTTCGGCTCGTTCTGGTACAAATTCATCACTGGCATTGACATCCGCGACACACAGTGCGGGTTCCGGTCATATCCGCTTTCCGCGGCGCTCAATCTCAAGTGCGAGGGCGACCGGTACGAGTACGAACAGGAGCTGCTTGTCAAGGCCGCATGGAACGGAATCCCGGTGAAGCCGGTTCCCGTCCATCTGTATTATGCTCCCAAAAACGCCGCGGTGTCGCATTTCAGGCCCGTGCGCGATTTCCTGCTGATTTTCAGGGTGAATTCCAGGGCGGTGATGATCAAACTTTTTGTTCCCCTGTCCATCGTTACGATGCCGGGAGCGACATTGCCGCAGAAAATGGCCGCGCTCCTCAGGTACGAATTGCAAGCACATTCCACGCCGAAACGCGCCGCATCGTCGCTTTCCTTCGGAGTATTCATGGGGATACTGCCGATCTACGGATTCCAGGTGCTCACGCTCGTGCCGCTTGCCATAGCGCTGCGGCTTAACAGGCCGCTGGCGTTCCTCGGCGTGAGCATTTCGTCGCTGCCCTTCTTACCGTTCATCATCGCGGCCGCAGTCGCAATTGGAAAGCTGGTGGTTCCCGGATCATGGAGCGCAGGGTTTGCGCACAGCAGGTTCGCCCCGCTCATTTCAGGCGGGATCGATTGGTTTTTCGGGAGCATTATACTTGCGTTCGCGGCGGGGGGAATATGCTGGGCGGTGAGCTATCCGGTGTTTCGGGGGATGAGAAGGCGGAGTAAATGACAGGTGCTTCCTGTGAGCTATTTGGAGATTTCAAACAGTCAAGGATTCCTCCACCTCCGGGGCACATCGGACAGATATCCTGCCTTCTGTATTCCTGCCTTCTCTTCAACTGTCAACCGTCAACTGTCAACTCTCAAATATTTCTTACGGCGCCACTCTCTCCACAAACACCTGCTTCCCGTCCTGAATCCTAAGGATCACCGCTGACTTGATCGGATTTCTCTTTTCGTCAAACGTGATGTTCCCCGACACGCCCGCAACCGAACCGGTCCGTATCGCCTCCTTGAGCGCGTCAGGGTCCAGGCTCCCGGTTCTCTCGATCGCGGAAAGCAGGATCACGGCCGCGTCGTAGGCGAGCGATGCCAGCGCGTCGGGTTCCGCG
>DATFYJ010000251.1:0-2940 GCA_035315105.1 Chitinivibrionales bacterium | reverse complement strand
CGGCGCAACAATATCCGCGGGAAACAGACTGCCTGCGTACGGGTACTCCACAATAATGCCGGAGTAATGGATTTCCTGGTGCGGCAAGAGCCGGGGAATAAAAACGAGAGCAGCGACGAGGACGACCGCGGCAGCGGCCGTGACAGCGGCAATCAAGGTTAGTTTCGAACGGTTTGATTGGTTCATGAAATTTTTCTATTTTCCGGCAGGTTGGCGTCCTCGAAAGTGTCCTTGGCAGTCATGCAGGAACTTAATTCTCACCTATGCAACAAGTCAACAATTCTCCATCTTAAAACAAATCTGATTCTCCGATGCCGCGAGTTCTTGCTGTCAAAAAAACTCCTCTTCACAAAAAATACCTCCCCTTCTCCTCCCTCACCATCCCCTCCCTCGTCAGCTCATCAACAATGTCTTTTATCTCTCCTCTCTTGACGTTTTTCTTGTCTTCACTTCCAACTTTCAACTTTCCATTTTCAACCATTTTCCAGCCTTCATTTATAACCTTCATCATATCGCACATCTCTTTTAATGACAATCTATTGCAATTAAGCAATATCCTGAGTATTTTCCCTCTTTTCTGTCTCCTCGACCCCTCAAATCTTCCCTGTCTTTTATAGTGTTTGCTTCTCATATTTTTATCCTCGCCGCTCTTCTTCAGCATGGTCCCGTAATCCATAAGCGCCCAGTACCACATGCGCGGATTTTTCCTGTGCAGGCACTGTTCAACAAGCGGCAGGATCTCCTCATCCGCAACCCGTTTTCTTTTCTTAAAGAAGAAATGGATGAAAACCGTGCGGATGTTCGTTTCAACAAAAACCGCTGGCAGGCTGAATGCAAACGCCATAATCGACGCCGCCGTTGCCTTGCCTATCCCTGGCAGGGCGCACAGTTCTTCGTGCGTGCGCGGCAGCGCGCCCCTGTAATCGTTGACAACAATGCGGGCTGTTTTCTTTAATGCAAGGGCGCGCCGGTTGTAGCCTATTCCCTGCCACACGCCGTACACTTTCGCAAGCGAAGCCCTGTTAAGCGCCCTGAAATTGGGAAAGGCCTTTACAAACTGCGGGTACTTCTCTTCCACCCTTGCAACCTGCGTCTGCTGGAGCATGATTTCGGAAACGAGGATATGGTATGGATTAACCGTCTCCCTCCACGGCATTTTCCTGCCGTTCTTATTGTAATAGTCAAGAATTTCTTTTTGAAACTTGTGGATCGGCTTGGGGGACAACCGCACTTTTTCTTCTCGGAGGAAGGATGAAAACAGAATGCCATTTTCTCTTCGACAACTCTCCGCGGGTGCCCCCACACAGGTGCTTGATTCTTGCAACTGTTCCCTCTAGGGGGTCACCCAGGAGGGGGTAGCGGAGGACCGAACGCGCCTTCAAGATGCTGGTTTGTAATGCAGCGCGTGCGGGCCGGAGCAAGGGGGAAGCTTCCCCCACAAAAAGAATTTCTTAATTACAATAATGGATATAAGACTATCATCACTATCCCCGTAATAATCGGCACGGAGAAATTATCGTTGATTTCGAGCTTTCCGATCCTTATCGGAAACAGTTCCATCACGGTTATGCACAGTGATGCTATGATGGAAAGGGAGAGCGGGATCCTTCCCTTCCAGTCGCCAAGGAGGGACGGCAGGTGTGGAAAAACCGCAAGAAAGAACACGAGGCACACCACCAGGCAGCCGATTGATCCTTCGAGCGACTTGCTCTTGATTCGTATCCTCCCGATGCTCTGGCCGACCAGAGCAGCCACGGCGTCGCCCCAGATAAAGGAAGAAAGCGCCATGAGGGACACATGCGGGTAGTCCTTGAAAATGATCGAGCAGAACATTGACGAAGCGAGAATGTAGGTCGCGCCCGTGGCCTTCTCCTTTTCGGAATGACGCAGCATGCTGCCGAAAACCCTGTGGAAGACGTTCTGCACGGCAGGAACGCGGAAACGAAGCGCCTCCATGGCGATGAAGATGATCAGGAAAAACGCAAGGATGAGGGGCGGAAGGGTCCACGGCGGCAGGAGACTCCACGAAAGCTTCTCCGCGAACCGGGGAATGTAGAATATTCCGAGCGGAATGATCGTGCCGAATATAAAATGCAGAATCTTCCGATACACTTCTTCTCTTCGCAATGCCATTGTTGTCTCTCTACCTCCGGATCCTATCGCGGCCCGGCGAAAACACGGAAACGAAACCCCCACCGGCGGGCGGGAGCGAAAAAGTATAGTTGTTGTCGCCGATTTTACGCAAGTGTTTCTCCGTTGCAGCGGCCTGCGGCGTGCGGTCGATACGCGAATAAAAATACCTCCGGCGTCGGTTCTCTCAGTTCGATTTTTTATAGCGCCGCGGTTTTGCCGTTGGATGGAAGGAATTATTTTATTCCCTTCGCCGGCGCGGGAATCTTTGCGAAAGAAGACCCTTGATGAAGCCCATTGTCCTTGCAATGATCGTGTGCGACTACTACTACAGGGACGTGCACACCGGCAAGAGCGTTCTCGCGGGCACGTTCAGCTCGATCAACAGCCCGCATTTCCCCTCGAAGCACGGGAACTGCGCGATATACATCGCGATCACCGACGTCGCGAAAAAAGGCCAGCTCCAGCTCGTGTTCCGCAAGGAAGGCGGATCGTTCTCCATGACCCTTCCGCCCTGGGACGTTGAGCCCGCCG
The DNA here is from genome assembly GCA_035315105.1 of Chitinivibrionales bacterium. GTDB lineage: Bacteria > Fibrobacterota > Chitinivibrionia > Chitinivibrionales > FEN-1185 > FEN-1185. Next base: position 276 of record DATFYJ010000251.1, on the reverse strand, counting down.
ACAGCAGGCGCTCGGTGGTTGAAATCGGCGGCAACATCAACGGCCTGCCCCTTCCCGAGGAGGGATTTTACGAATTCGTGGTCAACTGGGACGGCGCAGAGATATTTTCAAGAAGGCTCGCGGCAGTGAAGGTCCCGTTCGACGCGCCCATGCCGCCTCCGCAGCAGCAAACGCCGGGGGTGAGTCCGGCCGAAGAATAGCCGCCGCGGATCGCCGATTGAATTTCCCTTCGAGGACACACCATGCCATTATCGATACTGCTTGCCAAAATCGCCG
>DATFYJ010000250.1:0-3881 GCA_035315105.1 Chitinivibrionales bacterium | reverse complement strand
CGGCTCGGACATCCATTTGACGGCATTCTGTTTTGCGCGTTCCCGGTCGGGAAACATCCCGGCGTAATTCTGCGTGCAGAGCTTCGCTAAGCCTTCGAAAGTGTCCGCGAGGAATTCCCATTTTGCGCTTCGAAGATACGTGAGGCCTAGAAAGCACAATAGCCGCATGTCCTTGGATTTTTCGGCAAGGAGTTTCCTGCACGATGTCTCGACAACCCCGTAGTCGATGTTGCCGATCTTGCCGATTTCACTCTTGCAGGCGTCGAAATCGGCATCGTAGTTGATAGTAGCGCCCATCGGGGCGTCGCCCGGAATGGGATTAATGATAATGTCAAGAAGCTCGGAAATGGGACGTCTCCTTGTGCAATGGCTTGGTCGGGCGGCCGAACGCAAAACAAGAATATAGTAATCGCCCTTGCGCGGCACATTTTTTGGATGGCAACGTGCTCGCCGCATATTCCGAAAGAAGATAAAACGCGCAGCTTCACCTCGGCTGTGACCGCCGTCACACGGCCCCTATTTCTTTAATTCAAGGAGAAGGGCGACCTTCTTTTTCTGGTCGAGGGCGGCGTTGTACTGTTGTACCGCCTGGCCGGACGGGACTTGGCTGCTGCGAATGTTTCTGATGTTGAGCAGCATAACGAGAGAATCGCTCAGATGAAATGATGACGTGCCGAACCCTGTTCCGACAATCACAAGCATGTCCTCTTCGGGCGGCGTTTCGAGAATGGACTTCATCCATTCCCTGCGCTCGTCGGCTCCGCCAAGGCTCATGAAGGGCTTTACCGCGCCCTCGAAATCGATGAAGAGATCGAGCCCGGTGATTGGCACACGGTTGAAGACGACGAAGTTGGTCGTTGCAATACCGAATTTGTGCGGGGGATTGACAAAGAAATAAGCTAACCCGGCAATAATAAGAAGTGAAATTATCTTGTGTTTCCAGAAGAACATGGCCGCATCCGGTTCAATTGAAACTGCTGATTCTAGAAAACGGCGTTTGCAATGTCCGGGTCAGCTGAAGCAGCGCTCGGAGCAGGCAGGGTCGGCGCTTTCCCCGGACAGGGAAGGAATTCCCGCATGTCATACAATATGCATTCCCGACGTGTGTTCTCCAAGAAAAAATTGCGGGACGCCGAAAAAACGAAGTCGCGGCCAAGGGCTACTTGCGGGCCTGAATAAACAAGGAAAGCTTTGCGCGGGACGCGGGATTTCTAAAGAGTTTTCTGAGGGATCGGTCGCGGATGAGCCGCACGCGTTCGCGGGTGAGCTTGAGTTCCTTGCCGATCTCCTCGAGCGTGAATTGCTTTGAGAAATTGAGTCCATAATACATCCGGAGGATCCGCTCCTCCCTGCTGGTGATATTCTGGAGCACGTTGTCGAGCACCTTGCCGAGTTCCCTGCGTTCGCTTTCGCTGTCCTGGCTCGGATCTTCTCCGAGAATGTCCTGCAGCGTCTTGGTGGAGTCGCCTTCCGCGGACTGGTTGCCGCTGCCTACCGGCGCGTCAAGCGAGATCCCCCTGAGCTTGTCCATGACATCGATGATGTCCTGCTCGTGTTCCTTGAAATCTGTCATGTCGATGGTGCGCAGGTAGTCGCCGGAATTCCTGTCGAGCGCCTTCTTGAATTTCGAAAGGAGAGCAATCTTGTTGGGCGGGATCCGGACCGTTCCGGTCTGTTCGAACAGGGCTTTCTGGATGGACTGGCGGATCCACCAGACGGCATAGGATATGAACTTCACCCTATTTTCAAGGTCAAAGCGCTTGGCGGCCTTGAGAAGGCCGATGTTGCCTTCGTTGATAAGTTCGAGAAAACTCAGTCCTCTTCCCCGGTAGCGCCGAGCCACGCTTACAACAAACCTGAGGTTGCTGGTTATGAGAGTCGAAATGGCGCCGTTTTTGTTTTTCTGAACCGCACCGATGACTTCACGCTCTTCCTCTTCCGAAAGTATTCGGTAGCGGTTGATGTCTCGGAAATAAAGCGATTCAGTTCTTGTCGGCATAGTAAAAAACTGCTGTTGTGAGTAAGCCGCACCCCATTTAAATTATACCATAAATGATCAAAACATGCCCTTGCTTAAACGATTAACCTAAGGGTTTCCAAAACACACAATATCACTCCTTCCGTCCACAATACGATTGAGTGCGTGAAGAATTTTGTCTTGCCAAAATTACATCAATGCATGCCTACGGAAGGATGTTTTTTGACGGTTGACTTATGACCACTATTCCCGATTCGCTCACGGTGAAACGCTTCCGGTCTTCCTCGATATTGAACCCTATCCTCTCGCCAGGCATAATCTGGACGCCGCGGTCGATGATGGTGCGGCGGATATGGGCTTTTTCGCTGACCTGCACGTCTGGGAAGATGATTGAGTCCTCGACGACGGCCAGGCTGTGAACCCGCACCCCGCGCGACAGGACCGAGCGGATGACCCTGCCGCCGCTTACAATGCAGCCTCCGCTCAGAATCGAGTCGAGGGCCTCGCCTTTCCGTTTTTCTGGCGGCTCTCCGGAAAAGACGAATTTTGCGGGCGGCGACTGGCCCGGTGCGGTGCGGATGGGCCATGCCTCGTTGTAGAGATTTATCTCCGGCACCACATCCCGAAGAGTCATATTTGCCTCATAATAGGCATCTATGCTGCCTACGTCCTTCCAGTAAATGTTCTGCTGCGGCGTCTCTCCGGGAATCCGGTTGTTGGAGAAGTCCCATACATAGATCGGATAGTTGTGGAAAATCTTTGGAATCACGTCTTTGCCGAAGTCGTGAGAGGAGCCGCTGAGCGAGGCATCGTTGAACAGTTCGCGAACGAGAAACTTCCTGTTGAAAATGTAGTTTCCCATGGACACCAGGACCATCCCGGGGTTGCCGGGAATGGTTTTGGGATTCTTGGGTTTCTCCTCGAACCCGATCATCCGGCCGTCGGTATCGATTTCTATGATGCCGAAGGCCGAAGCTTCCTCGACGGGTTTCGGAATGGCAACCACGGTTGCCACGGCGCCTGCACGCCGGTGAAAATCGAGCATCTGGGAAATATCCATTTTGTAAATGTGATCGGCGCCGAACACCGCGATATAGTCCGGATTTTCATCCTCAATGAGGTTGAAGTTCTGGAATATTGCGTCGGCGGTGCCCATGTACCAGTTCTTACCGGTCCGCATTTGAGCGGGAACCGGGTCGATATACTGGCCAAGCATGCGGTTGAGGTTCCATCCGGTCGTAAGGTGCTTGATGAGGGAATCCGACTTGAACTGGGTAAGGACTTTTATCTTGAAAATCCCGGAATTGATGAAGTTGTTGAGGACAAAGTCGACAATCCTGTACTTGCCGCCGAAATATACGGCCGGTTTCGCCCGTTCGTTGGTGAGCGGGTGGAGCCTGGACCCTTCGCCTCCGGCCATGATCATTCCGAGAACATTGGGATACCCTACGGATGAGCGGTATGAAGTCATGGATATTTCCCTCGCAGTGCGGGTGACGGGATTGTTTGGTTTTCGACGCTCACGTTCAAAGCCCACTGCCCAGGACGCCGGGCTCTTGAACCTGTTTCCAAAATAGTTTCTATCCGTAAAAAGTGCAATCAGTCAGCCGCGAAGGGTGCGTTGCATTCACGCTGAAGCAGGGGCTGCCGGAGTACGAGGATGTCGAGGCGGAAAAGAACCGGATGCGGGCAGACGCGCGGGCGTCAATAGACAAGTTTGGTGAGAAAATCCCACGTGGCGCTGGTCATTGGCACGAACACATTCCCGATGCCAAGAAAAATAAGAACTATCTCAACGGTGAAGATGATGCCGGCCACGAGAAGAAGGTTCGTGAGCAGAAGAATAACGCTGCTGCGGACACTCTTGCGGTGTTTGTTTAAAAACAGCACTCCGCCGAGACGG
>DATFYJ010000249.1:0-12894 GCA_035315105.1 Chitinivibrionales bacterium | reverse complement strand
CCGATGCCGGTTTCGTCGGCGGCAAGAATGTCGTTGATTTTCGAGACACATTCCAGCCGCTGCGCCGATGAGGACAGTAGCGCGAGCTCCTGTTCGAGCCTGGCTTCCTCGCCCGGCGCAAGGTTCAGGACCTTGAGTTCGTTGTGGGCGAATTCGATCACATCCCTGCGGGCGGCAAGGTCGGCGGCCAGTTTGTCGTGCGCGGCAAGGTTCTCGCGCGCCGCAACATACGCGACAAACCGGTTCGAATACTCCAAGGCCGGGCCCGCAACACCCGGCAGCTCGTCGATGGTGCGGCGCGCGGTTTCCGGATCGAGCAGGGACTGGTGCTCGTGCTGGCCGTGGAAATCGACCAGCAGGTCGCCCACGCTTTTAAGCACCGACAGCGGCAGCGGCACCTGGTTTACATACACGCGGTTCTTGCCGCTGCGCGAAATCACGCGCCGCACGATGCACTCCCCGCCCTCGCGGGGAATGGCGCTGGCGTCGAGCAGCGCGGCGAGCGGTTTTCTCGTTTCGTTAAGCTCGAACACGCCGCTCACTTCGGCCTCGTCGAACCCGGCGCGCACCTGTTCGCTCGACGCGCGCTCGCCCAAAAGGAGCCCTATGGCGCCCACGAGTATCGACTTGCCCGCGCCGGTCTCGCCGGTAAACACGGAAAGGCCCTTGGAGAACTCAACGTGGACGTCCTCGATGAGGGCAAGGTTCCTGATGCGCAGTTCCCTAATCATTCCTCGGGTCTTTCGCCGGACTTGTGGTCCTTGCCCCAGCCGAGTTTGGAGCGGAGCAGGTCGAAATGCGACCGCCCCGAAAGTTGCAGCAGGTTGGTCTGGTCGCCGCAATACGTGACAACCACTTCGTCGCCGCTCTTGAGGCGCATGTTGTCAAGACCGTCGGCGCTGAGCACGGTCTCTGCGCTGTCCTGGCTCACCACGATCCGCACCGGCTTGTCGCAGGGGAGAATAAGCGGCCGCTCGGTGAGCGAATGCGGGCAGATGGGCGTGAGCAGCAGCGCCTTGACAGAAGGATCGACGATGGGCCCGCCTGCAGCGAGCGAATACGCGGTCGATCCCGAGGGCGAGGCGACGATGAGCCCGTCGGCCACGAATTCGGAGATGTACCGGTCCCCGCTCCACGCCCGGAGCGACATGAGCTTGGGCTTGTCGCTGCGGTTGACGAAAATGTCGTTGAGCGCGCGCATGCTCTTTATTTCCACGCCGCCCCGGAGCACCTTCGCCTCCAGCAGCATGCGGGTGGTGGTGGCAAAGTCCCCTTTCGCAATCCGGTCGAGGTCGGCCTCGAGGGTCTCAATGCCTATATCGGTGAGGAAGCCGAGGCCGCCGGTGTTGACGCCGATGACCGGCTTCCCGGAAAAATGAGACAGGTGCACGGTTGACAGAAACGTCCCGTCCCCTCCCACCGATACGAGAACGTCGCTTTGGGCAAGAAGCTCCTCCTCGCTTGGGACCACCCGCGGATCGTTCGGGAGGTGGATCGCAAGCGCAGGATGAAACAGCACGGGCTTGTCTGCCTTTGTGGACCATGCAATAATGCGTTCGAGCGCGGAATGTACCTTTGCGGATTTCTTGAAGGCGACGATTCCGAAAGATGTGATTGGTTTCATTGATGACCTCTGGCGGAGAAAAAGAAGTTGCAAAGCTATATCAAGAGAATAAAATACAGAAGACAGAGCTCAGGAGTTTTCAGCACAACGGTAGATTGCTTCGCTGCGCTCGCAATGACACTTTTTTTACCATGCACCGAAAAAGGAGTTGCCATCTGAGTTCTCAACCACCGCTCTCCGTGGGTGCCGCCACAACAATGTGTGGTCTTGCAGCTGCTTTATCAAGGCGGCCACCCATGAGGGGGTAGCGGAGGACCGGCCACACATTTTCGAGATAATCATTTACAAACGGCGTGACCGGGCCGGAGCGAGGGGGAAACTTCCCCCCTTTAGAAAATATTAATTTACTCTCTAAATTCACAAATAGACTTTAGCATCTCCTCAAACCTCGGCCATTTCCTCACAATCGCCTCGTCATTAATTTTTGTTTTTCCCATGCAGCGAAGCCCGGCCGCGGCAAAGCTCGCCGCGAGGTGCGCGGGCATGTGCTCCGAGAGGTCGAAGCCGTCGAACTGGCGGCCGCCGTCGACAACGAGGCCGTCGGGCATCTCGCCATGGCGCGCGCCCAGGAGCTTCACGCACGAGAGAATCTGGGCGATGCCGTCAGGCTCGTCGTTGCGGAGCTCGGCAAGGCCGCGGAACACCGTCTGACCGTCGCCGAATGCCGCGAGCACCACCATTGCCGGCAGCTGCGGCACATAGTGGAACAGCGGCTCGCAGTCCACTTTCCTTCCTCTGTGGACGCTCTTGGCAATCGAGACGGTTCCGCACGATCCGAAAGACGTCGTGCCCGTTTCCTGGGTGGCGACTGCGCCGCCCATCTTTTTGAACAGCGACAGCGTCGCCGTGTTCCACGATTCGAGCCCGGCATTTTCAATAATCAGGCTTCCCCGGGGAACAATGCATTTTGCAACGGCGAATATCGCGCCGAGCACGTCGTCCCCGGGCACGGTGATGTCCGGTTGCACTGCTTCGCGCTTCGAAAAATCGGCCGCAAGGGTGAACGTGACCGGTCCTTCGGACTTCTTGCCGGTCTGCATGAACCGCATGCGCCGCACGAGCGGGTCCTCATTCTTGTCGCGCAGGCTGTTGGTGACCGAAAGCTTCCAGCCGAACGCGGGCAGCACATGCCGCAGCGGGCTGGCAAACACCGTGTCGGTAGTAAGCGATATTGCCCGGCCGAGCCCCAGCGCAAGTCCCAGAATTGGATGCGCCTCGTCGATGGTTCTCACCGTGTCGCGCACCCTGAAGGCTTCCCCTCCGTCAAGGTGCATAGTCGTTTTTCCGTTCGTTGCGGCAATCCGAAGGGTGCAGCCGAGGTCGGCGGAAAGTTTTGTCCACGCCGCCAGCCTGGCGGGCGGCAGCGGGTCCACGACCATGGTCTTGCCCAGCCCCAGAAGCGCGAACACCGCGAAATCGCGAAAGGGTATTTCGTCGTACGACAGCGTGACGGGCGCGGCGTTCGCGTCTTCCACGGGCCGCACGACGCAGCTTCCGGCATCGCAGGTGAAGACGGCGTGGCCAGCGAGCGCCTTTTCCCACCACGGCACAAGGGGTATGTCGGCAAGCGGCGATATTCTGGCCGCTGTCTTCGCCGCGAGCGCGATAACGATGCTGGTGAAGAAACAATCTCCCGACGGCGGAAGCCGGACCGATCCCTTCATCTCCCTTGCGGGCCTGATTTCCAGCACGCTACTCCCTTTCCCACGCCGTGATGCCGAGGTTCTTGAAAAGCTCAACCACCCGGCGCGCAGTGTCGCGCGATTCAAACGCAAGCCGGATCGTGCCGGCTTCGTTCTCCCTCACCTTGAGCACCTCGATGTCCTTGATGTTGATGTTTTCCTTTGCGCAGGCGTTTGCCATGAGCGCGATCATGCCGGGCTGGTCCTTTACAACCACGAACACTTCGGACAGCGCGCCGATGAACCCCTTGCTCGACCGCGGGATCTTCGCGCGCGTTTCGGCCGCGGCGTTGAACGCCTTGTCGAGCCCGTCGCGCAGCAGGAGTTCCTTCATCGCAAGCAGCGCCGCGGCGAACTCGTCGATGAGCGGCGCGATGCGATCCTTGTTGGTCGACAGGATGTCGCGCCACAGGGCATACGGCGACGACACGATGCGCGTCATGTCGCGGAAGCCTCCCGCGGCCAGCGCAAGCGTCCCCGGCGACCTGCCGTCCATGGCCGCGGCGGCATTTACAAGCGCGACAGCCAGGATGTGCGGAAGGTGGCTCACCGTCGCCGCAATGGTGTCGTGCGCTTCGGGCGAGAGCCGCACGTGCCTGCACCCGAGGTTCGCCTCGAGAAAACACGCAAAGCCGTCCGCAACGGGGGCGGGAACGCTGTCGCCGGGCGTCAGAACGTAGATCGCGTCCTGGAAAAGATACGGGTCGGCCGACGACGGGCCGCGCTTTTCCGAGCCCGCCATCGGGTGGCCGCCGATGAAATGAACGCCGGGCGGCAGAAAGCGCCGCGCCGCGGCGACGATTTCACTCTTGGTGCTCCCGACGTCGGTGACGATGCAGCCGGCGGGAAGCGGAAGCTTCCCCAGCCGCTCGAGCGCCGCAATGATGCCGTGTATGGGCGAGCACAGAAACAGGCAGTCGGTCGATTGTATCACTGTGTCAAGCGCATCGTAGCCGTAGCCTTCGTCGATGCAGCCGAGCGCCTTGGCGGCGCGGATGGCCTGCTCCGACGAAAGGCCGACAATGCGTCCCTTGTATCCCGACGCCTTGAGGGCCAGCCCTATGGAACCGCCGAGAAGCCCGACGCTGTAAACGGTGACGACCTTCGGCGGGAATGCGTCCTGCTGCCGGTTCATAGCGGGTCAGGCGTCCTGTTGAGCAGATACTTCACTTCGCCCTCTTTGGTAAGCGGAATAATGCAATCACGGTAGAACCCGAGCACCACGTCCGGATCGACCAGGTGCCTGCTCGTGCGGTTCACGCGCGCCTGGGTGGAGCAGACCTTTGCGCGGATCCGTTCAACGATGCGGTCTTCGATGTCGGGCCGCGTGAGCAGGGCGAGGAGCCCGCCCGCGTCTTTCGTGCGCATCAGCCTCGTGTACAGCCGTTTGTCGCGCAGGAATTTGCTTTCTGCGACGTAAAGTGCACCGTAGTGGATGCGGCGCGCAATGGCCTGCAGGGCGTACACGTCGTGCTCCACGCTCGCTCCGTAGTTTGCGTCGTCGCCTTTTCTGCATATCAGCGGCACCAGGCCCAGGTAGGCCGGCATAATCTTCGCGGAAAGGTTGACCGCATTGATGTCCTCGATGCACAGCCCCGTGGGCGGAAGGTGCACCTTCCGCCTCGGCCTGGGCAGCCGGCTGCAGAACGGGCGTTCCTCGGCAACGCAGAAGCGGCCGAACCGCGCGTCCATTTCCTCCTGAAATCGAAGCCTGAGCGAGAACAGGCTCTGCCGGGCTGCACCGGTAAATCCGCTCCGGCCCGGCAGGTACACCACCGGATTGTGGCGGAATTGCGCTCTGTCAATGAGCTTGAAGATGATGGTCTCTTCGAGCCCTTCGAGCAGCGTCGTTATCCTTTCCAGGTCGAAATTGCCGCCTGCGGTCATGGTGTGCCTTGGGTACGCTTGGGAAAAGTGTAATTGTTAAATATAAATGTTTGCTGTTTGACCAAGGCAGTTTGGGAGAGCCGGGAGGCGACGATGCCGTGTTTGCCGAACGATCCGCAAACCAACGAAAATAGCTGGGGTTCCCCTTTTACTAAGCAGTTCATAAGTAATATCACATTGACTCTGTCACGGTGAGCACTTCGACAAGCTCAGTACAGGCCTGTCGAACCGTCTCGTACTCAATGGACCGTTGGCGAAGACGCCATTGCTCCTTGGGTTTGCATGCGGTTGTAGTCGCGGTCGACAAGCTCAGGGTGACATCGAAGTGATGTGGTCAAACTTATGAACTGCTTAGTAATACGGCTCAAATAACCCGCTGTTTCCGCCCGTAATTCTATAGGAAAAGTTGAAAACAGTGGAAGGAGGGAGGCATGCGTATATTCATTTATAGCATAGTGGCCTTATTGCTCAGCAGCATAGTGGCGGGAAGTGTTCCCTACCAGGACCGGTTCGTGATACCCGTTGCAAACGGTACCGCGGTTTTCGCGAACAACCCGAAGGGAAGCGACGAGCAACCGGCCTTTACCGCAGGAATTGCCGACAGGCTCATGGTGCTCGATGCAAAGGGAGATGCATACAGGGTAAGCGACCTGAAAGGAAACGTCGGATGGGTTGACAAGGGTCTTGTGCGAATGATTCATCCAAGCGAGCAGATGGTCTTCGGCGACGCGAGCATCCAGGGGTATCTGGACAATCCGGTGCCGGTTTACATCATGGACGCCGATGACCCTTCGGGAAAGCCCCTGACGCTCGAAAGATCGTTCGCAGCGGAGATGAGGGAAAACATCGACCGCATGACGGTCGAAAGGATAGTGGGCGAAGACCTGCCGCAATAGGGCGCTTTATGATCTCGTTGCAGCGTGGGTGACCGCCTCGCTGCCGGGTCGAACAGCGGGAACGCTGCAATTGCATCTACTCATCCATTGTTCATTTTAGCGAATATATTATATTTGATGGGACAGCGTGATCGATTGAACAGCACCAGTGAAGGAGCCACGTGTCATGAAGAAAACGCTCAAATCACTTTTCCTGATGGCCATGCTGCTCGTTATTCCGGCCGCCTGCAAGACCGGTCCCCTCATTTCGGTTGATTCCGAAGAAGTCAACCTGGGCACCATCAAACAGGGGACCAAGACGGCGGCCAAGTACGTCTTCAAGGTAAAAAACACCGGCGACAGCGTGCTGGTGATCAGAGACGTGAGGCCCGGCTGAGGTTGCACCGTGGTGGGTTTCGACACCACCATCCTTCCCGGTCGGGAAGGTTCCATTACACCGGAAGTGAATCTTACCAAGGCGCACGGCGGCACGTTCAGCAAATGCGTGACGGTCAGTTCGAACGCGAAGAACAAACCTGAGATGCATTTGTGCGTCAAGATGACCCTCAAGGTACCGCTTGCCGCAATGCCTGATTACATCCAGCTGAGGCGCAATGCAAGCGGAAAGTTTGAGACCGAGGTGACCCTATCCACCGACAAACCGGACCTCGCGGTGAGGGAGGCGTCGTTCAAATCCACGGCGCAGCCGAACAACCAGAACCAGGCCGCGTGGATGGCGTCCCTGCCGGATCACCTGACGTTCACCTTGACAAAACCGGACAAGCCGACGGCCGACGGATCGTGGGACTACAAGCTGAAGATCTGGGAGGAACCCATGGAGCTCAAGGAAAACAAGTTCGGCGAGTTTACCATATCCACCAATCATCCGGACATGCCGGAGCTCAAGGTGAACGGCATCATCGACGCGAGTCCTGCGCCGAAGAAATAGGGACGTCGCGTCAGTCTGTTTTCGAGGCCGGGCCTTGGATCTCAAGGCCCGTTTCTTTTGGCGAGGTTCAATCGATGCCCTATGCACACCTTTTCGGCCCGGTCCCGTCCCGGCGGCTCGGGCGCTCGCTTGGCGTGGATATCGTCACGGCCAAGGTGTGCAACCTCAACTGCGTCTATTGCGAGTGCGGACCAACAACGAAGCTCACCAATGAACGCAGGGAAGGGGTGCCGCCGCAGGCCGTGGTTGACGAACTGTCCGAGTTCCTCAGACGCTCGCCCGTCCTCGACGTTGTGACCATAACCGGCTCCGGCGAGCCGACCCTCAACACCGGGCTGCGGGCAATAATATCATTTGTCAAAGAGAAGTTCCCCAACTACAAAACCGCGCTTCTCACCAACGGGACCCTCCTGCATCTCGACGACGTGCGGCGCGCGGCGGCGCTGTTCGATTTTGTGCTGCCGTCGCTCGACGCCGTCTCCGCCGGGGTCTTTGCTAAAGTCAACAGGCCGCACCGTGGGCTCGACAACGTCCGGATCATCGAGGGGATCGCGCAGTTCGCCCGCGAATACAGGGGCAGGCTATGGCTGGAGGTGTTCATCGTGCCGGGCGTCAACGATACACCCGCAGAGCTTTCGCTGCTCAAAGAGGCGATCCTCGCCATTCGACCAGGCCGCGTGCAGCTCAACACGCTCGACCGTCCCGGCGCGAGTGCCTCGGTGCGGCCCGCGACCGGCCGCGAGCTTCTCGACATTGCCGATTTCCTCCGCCCCGCGCCAGTAGAAATCATCTCGCGGTCATATACCGCGGCAGCAAGCGCCTCAGGCGATGCCGTGTTCGAATCCTCCGTGCTTGCCATGCTCCGGCGCCGGCCCTGCACCGTGGAGGACATCGCCGTGGCTTCGGGCCGCGCCATCAACGACGTCTCCGAGATTCTGCCGCTTCTTCTTGCCGGGGGAACCGTGTCGACCGAGGCCGTCCTAGGCAGGGTCTTTTACAAAATAAAATAACCGCATGTTAACTGCATTCGTCCGGTGGCGTCAAAGGCTCGTTGCAACCTCGCGGATAAACACGGCCGGGCGGCCGGGGCGGTCAAACATCATAACGAAAACCGTGCGGAACATTTTTTCCTTTGCAGCGAAGTTGACACAATTGTACAATTGAAGTATCTGGTGCGTTGACTTGTTGCGATTTAGTATTTTTAAGATGTATGAACAATGTTCATTTTAGGGGGAATACCTATGCAGAAAGTCCTGGTAATGGCGGCGGTCCTCTTTTCCTTGATAGGCTGCTCCAACAATAACAAGATAACGATCGTCAATGATGCGCAGGCACCAATCTATTTCAATTTCCGCGCCAACGAAACCACCGTGGCAAGCGGCGCGTCAATGACAATCAAGAACATTCCAAACGGCACGTATAGTTACAACACCAGTTTTGAACTGCCGGATAATCAGGTGACATCCACCACTATTTCGGGCAATGCCGGAGCCGGCAGCTTGAGATTCTCCCAGGAAAATACTAATCAGCTTCTTATATTTTCCTCGACGTACTTGACTGGAGTCTATACCGTCTATCTGAACGCCACGTCAACCGACTCCAGCGGCGCGACATCAATACTGCTCGGGCCTTAGCGACAAATACTTCTCCTGTCATCACTTTAACCGCACCACCGTCGCGCCTTCTCCGCCATCTTTCGGCATCGCCGTAGTAAAGCTTCTTATTCTCGGATCGTTTTTTCCTTCAAGATACTGCCGCACCGCGGTCTTGAGCACCCCGCCCTGTCCCGGCGCGGAATGCAGTCCGTACCCGTGGACCACGAGCAGTTCGGCAACGCCGCGTTCTGCGCAGTCGTCAATCGCATCGCGCAACGCGGCGAGCGCAGGACCGGTGGTCAAGCCGTGGAGGTCGATGGTCGCGCGCACGCTTCCCCGCCTTGTCACGCCGGCGCCGAGCGTCTTCTTTTTCTTACCACGTTCTGCCGCGGCGTCCTTGTCACGGACCCCATGGCGGTCGAGATAATCAAGAATGATTTTTTTTGGACCGGGGTTCATAGTCTTGGCTAATGTTCTATGGTACTACATCGTGTTGGGAAAGGGAAGGGAAAAGCGGCCTTCACGGAGAACGCGGATAAATGCCAGTTGAAAAGGGATTGGGCGGGGGACGTTTCCCCCTCGCTCCGGCCGCTTTCAGCGTCCTGCGCTACCCCCTCGTGGGTAGCCCCCAAGAGAGTTGACTTTCAAGAAAGAAGCTTCTGCTGCGGGGGCACCGAGAAAGAGAGTTGAAAAGTTAAAGGGTTGAAGAGTTGAGGAGTTGAGAGGTTGAGAAGTTGAGAAGACAGGAGTTGAAAAGTATAAAGAAATTTGTTTGTTTTCTTCGTGTGGATTCCGGATGGCGCATATTGGTTGGTTGACAGATAAGCGTCCTTTTGCCGCGCGCCAGGCAGAACCGAAAAAAATGGTCCCGCCAAGGCGGGATTGCCGGCCGAAGGCCATTGGGGCGGACCGGCAACGAGGCTGAACAGCCGAGCCCGGAGGGAGGGCCGCCGCCGTGAAGCGGCGGGGCGCCCAAGTATTTACAATAATTTCTTGACGAAAGCGAGGGTAACGCCCAAGATCATATTCCAATTCCGGAAATAACTTCCGGTGCCCCCACAGGGGGTTAGGGGGCGTTCGTTATTTGCCGACAATCGCCTGCAGCCGTTGGATTTCCCGTCCTTGCCGAAGTTCGCAGATGTACACGCCGGGACAAACGGTGGCGTCGGCGTTGTGATTACCCAGCGTGAGGGTTCCCTGCCGGGCACTTGCGACGCGGGCTACCCGTTCACCGCTCAGCGAGAAGACCGAGAGCTCCACCCCTGCCTTCACATTTAGGAATTGCACCCTCCCGTCGCGACAGGAGAGCATGCGAATGGATGCGGACGATACTTTTCCAGCCGGCTCCGACACAGAAACAGGTATGTTGCTGCCCACGCCGGTGACGCCCCAGAGAACAAGGTAGCTTCCGGCGGTTTTCTTGAGAAGTTTGACGCTGGTGAGTGTCTTTGCCTGATTCGCCGCAACGCCGAAACCGTTGAGGGCATGACCGTTGTTGTCGCCCGGAGAATTCGTATTGCTCCACTTTTGCATGGCGGAGTCAACATAGAAAACGCCGGTAGCCAGGCCTTGATCATAGTCGTTCAGCGTAAAAGTGGAAGTTGACGGACCGTCCGAATAGTTGAGCACGGCATCGATTGTTGTGGACCCTTCCGAGCTTGTCAAGGCAAGATAAATTTTCGAGTAATTTCCCTGCGGAACGGAAAAGGAGACGGAATCATTATTCTTTAGATAGTGAGTTTGAGGATCAGTGCTATCCGCATTAGAGAAATTCAAAAGCATCTTTGGATGATTGGCATTGGCAGGATACAGGGCACTGTCGGGAAGTGTGTGTCCTGTATAGTTCAGATGAACAGCAACAGAGTGCGTCACATATCCGTCCCCGCCTCCTCCACCGTCAATTCCCATTGTCCAGGTGTAAATTTTCCCATTTGAAAACGTTGAAACGGCACGGGCATTGAGCAGGGATTTGATATCCACCTGCACCGTATCCGCAGCGCTCGCAACTCCCCAGAAACCGATTCCACATACGGCAACGCCTGCGGCAATCGCCACTTTTCCGACACCTCTGCAGACCTTCATGCTCACCCCCTCGTTTAAATTGACAGAATTTTCAAGGAATAATCGGTTCATAATATACGTTTTCCACTCCGTTCTTGCGGTTTTTTTTATCCTCGACCGCGGCCTGTTTTATCTTGTAAATGTTTGGAACATGTGCAATCGCCGTCATAGAAATCGGAAACATGTCCATGTGTGACCTCTGCGCCAAACACGGCGACGGCGGCAAATGGTATCTGAATGCCGCCCATTACGCGGATGAGATAGTCCGGAAATACAACCTGCGCGACTATCTGCTGGAGCAATACAGAAACTTCGAGCAGGTGCCGTTGCGAAAAGTAAACGGGTTCAATCCGGTCGGATTCGATTACAAACTTAAAATTCCCCTTATCGGCCGACTGCTCAGGCGTATGGCCGAACACATGCTGCACAGCACCAAGCCTCCGCGGAATCCGTTTCGGGCCGAAGGCCATATCGGGCAGGTGGTTCCCCTGGAGGATGCCACGGCTATCCTCGAATGCTGCGCAGCGGAGCCCATCATAGAAAAGAACTGCATGTGCCGCTACATGAGCAGGGGAATCCAGGAGGCGTGCTGCATCAATTTCGGAGTGATGTCGGACATCATTTCGAAACTGCCGCGGTTTATTCCCGTGAAGGATAAGTTCTTCCTCAGCCGGAAGGAGGCCGTGGAAAAGTTCACGGCCTTCAATAACAAGGGATTTATCGGCACTATCTGGTTCGGGCCATTCCCGTATATCAACAACTTGTGCTCTTGCGCAACGCCTGAATGCGCGGGCATACGGCCCCGGCTCGATTTCGGCATCAAGTCAATTTACAAGGCGGAATACGTCGCCGATGTCCGCGCCGACGCCTGCACCGGATGCGGAGCCTGCGAGGCCAAATGCCAGTTCGGCGCATTGCACAAGGTCGGCGCGAAGAAAACGGTAGACGTGAACCTCGACAAATGCTACGGGTGCGGCGTCTGCCGTCACGCGTGCGCCACAGGCGCGCTGTACCTGCGGTCACGCGACGAGGTTCCAGAGATCGCGGAGAAATACTGACGGGATTTTCCAGCAACAATGAAGCGTACGAGAATAACTGTCGACTATTCAATTTGTGGCGACGGGAACAAGGTTGACCCTCGCGCCTGCGCCGCGTGCATGCGCGTATGCGGTCCAGCGCTTTTCACCCTGCACCAGACGTTCGGCGCGAAGGAGAATGACCCATTCGATCCGCAACAGTGGAGAATCACGCCGCTGTGGGCATCGCTGTGCACACGGTGCAACAGATGTGTTGAAGCGTGTCCGGAGAAGGCGATAACGGTGAAATGAAAAGTTCACTGCAAAGGGCGCAAAATATCTTAAATTTGGAGCACTGATGCACGAAATTGCGGGCGAAAAGGAGATCAACCTTGTCATCGGCGGCGCCGGCATGCTCGGCCACGACATTGTCGCCCAGCTGCTCCGCAGTGGCAAACGCGTGCGTGTCCTTGACATAAGTGAGTTCGACGGTAGCCTGGTTGAAACGCTTGTCGGCGACATCCGCGACCGGGAAACGGTGTGCAATGCCTGCAAAGGGGGTCGACGCGGTCTTTCAAACCGCTACCGCCGTGTGGGACCCTGCTCTTCCCCGGCGCGCCTACGATACCGTGAATGTGGACGGAAACCGCAACGTGATAATGGCATGCCAGCGATGCGGCGTGCCGAAGCTCGTGTTCACGAGCACCATGGACGTAGTGGTGCACGGTGCGAAACCCGTGGTTTACGGCAACGAATCGCTTCCCTATCCGCCAGCCGAACCCAGGGACCACTATTCGCGCACGAAAATCCTGGCTGAGAAAATGATGCTTGCCGCCAACGGCCCGGACCTGGCGGTGTGCATACTTCGGCCGGCGGGAATGTACGCCCCCAGGGACAAATACCACGTGCCGAACATCCTGAAGGCGGCGCAAGGCGGACTGAACATCCGTCTCGGAAACGGTTCCGCAAAATTCTCGCATGTGTATTCGGAAAACGTGGCGCATGCCCATGTGCTTGCGGCCGAACGCCTTCACCCGGGCTCCCCGGTTGCGGGCCAATGCTATTTCATCACCGACCACGAGCCGGAAAACATGTTCGACTTCATGGCCCCGTTCCTGCGGGAACTGGGATTCCCTCCTGCAAAGCTCCGGATTCCGTACCGGGCCGCCTACGCGCTTGCCTCTCTGGCGGAGCTAGTGGCCCCG
>DATFYJ010000248.1:0-3149 GCA_035315105.1 Chitinivibrionales bacterium | reverse complement strand
CTTGAGGGGAACTTCGCCACCAGCCAGATCACTGCCGGTCCGGACACCATGTACAAGAGGATACTCAAGTCCGAAGTTCACCGCGACATGATTATCCGTGACCGTAACAACCCCTCGATCCTCTCGTGGGAGGTCAGCAACGGCCCCATCGACAAGACGTTTGAACAATATCTGCGCGACAGCATCCAGAAAGTCTGGGACCCGATAAGTTACCACCCGATGTCGGACCGGGGATACGGCGACGCGGCCTCGAACAACATTGCCGAAGTCTGGTCGTGCTCGGGCCTGGGCTGCGGGATCGGATTCAAAAACGGCAACGCAACAACTCCGATATGGGGCGCTGAGGAGTGGGATTATACGCATCGATGCTATCGCTGGGACTACGATAACGAGCTGAGTTTCGCAACCGTCTTTATCCAGAACTGGTACGGGTACCAGCAGGCGAAATGTTTCGGACTGGCGCATTGGTATTTTTCCGAAACGCCGGGTGAAGACGGGCTCGGCAGAGGGTTCCAGGAAGCCATGTTCGACCACAACCGCATTCCCAAGATGCTGGCAAAGATCTACCAGGCAAACTGGATGCCGTTCTCGGTCAAACCGGTGGTCAGCCTTGCAAACCACTGGAACCGTTCGGGAGCGGTGACGGTGAACGCCTACAGCAACTGTCCCAAAGTGCGCTTGTCAATCAACGGTGTGGAGCAGGGCAACCCGGTTGTTCCCGCGGTGGGCGGCAGCATGCCTGCGCAATGTCAATGGAACGTGACCTGGGCTACGGGAACGCTGCTCGCCGAAGGGCTTGACGCAAACAACAATGTCGTTTGTTCCGATAAGAAGATTACCGCGGGAAATGCCGACCATATTCTCCTGACCGTCGAACCGCCGCTCGTGAAACCCGACGGCAGCCAATTCCAGATCACCGCCAACGGCTCCGACGCTGCGTTTATTCTTGCCACGGTGGTCGACGCGCTGGGCAACTGGTGCCCCACCGACAGCCACTACATCACCTTTGCCGTTTCCGGGCCGGGCACGTACCGCGGCGGCGCGGACGGCGACGTCAAGCCGGGCGCCATCACGGTCCACGCCCCGGGCGACCCGGAGCTTTCCGCACAGGGCGGCATGTGCAAAGTCGCAGTGGTTTCCACCTTTACAACCGGCACGGTAACGGTAACCGCGACGTCGCAGGGGCTTGGCCAGGGCACTGCCTCCTACAACGTTGTTGCGCCCGTTATCCAGGTGCCGATTTTTGACACTCCGGTAGGCACACATCTCGGACTGCCGTCGCACATGGTCCGTCCGGAATGCATTATCGAGACCGACGGCCGGATGATCCGGTATTTCATCAGTCAACCATCATTCGTCTCGGTTGAAATCCTCGGCGCCAACGGAAGGATGGTGAAGAAAATTTCCGGCAGCCGCTGCAATGCGGGCTGGCACCCGATTTCGCTGGCCGATCAGTCGCGCGGCGGAGCCGCATCGAGCAACGGCGTGTATTTCGTCCGCCTTTCCGCCGCCGGCAGTCAGCTGGCGGTCAAACGCGTAGTGCTGATGAGGAATTAGAGGTTCAACCGCACCTGCGGTTCTGCTCAGGCAACTGTGCAGGAGAATAGGTAATCGCAAGAATTAATGACAGGCCCTCGCTTCTGAGAAGAGGCGGGGGTCTTAGTATTCAGGGGATAGTGGTTTGTTTTATTGCTTCCGCGGCCGCGCGCTTTACATAAAGGCACTCCCACGGCATCACCATCATGTCGCCGAAAAGGGCCGCATAATTTTTGCCATAGTGCTGCCTTATTTTCTTTTTATCAACCATGGCAAAGCCCTCTTGTTCCAAAAGATTTTCTGAAATATTATTTTTCTTTTCAGCGGCAGTGTAAATGTCAATAGGCCCGTTATTCTCATAGATGGTTTGTATGGCCTGTTTTGTAAGGTCCGATCCTATTCCCTTTCTTCTGTAACCGGGCAGCACGGCAAGCCAGAAAAGGTAGCCGATGGTTATTGTGGGGACTGTACACACGCGCCAATTGATGATGCCGATGACGTCTGCGTCGTTCACGGCAACAAGGGCATTTTCAAGACCGGCGAATGATTTTTTTGCGTAGTATGCGTAGATACGGGTAAAGGAGGATTCCAGTATCCTGTTTATGGCCGCCTTGTCCGATTTCTCCGCAGACCTATATTGTATCATGGGCCCCACGCCAATTCCTAATTAGCAAGCTGGATTGATCCTCTGATTTGTAAAAAATGTTTTAGTAAAATGGCTGGTCGGGAATGTGCTGGATGCCTTCCTGAGAAAGATATTCCTTGAGCGCACCAGACATATGGCAAGCTCTCAAAATAAAGCAGACTTTACTTCATCACCAGAAGCTCTTTTTTGTAAAGCTTCCCGTCTTCTGCAACTGTAGCAAGGTACTTTCCTGCCCCGCATCTGGAGGTGTTCCATGTCACCACCGATTGGCCCAACCCCACAAATTGCGAAAACACTTGTTTTCCCTGCATGTTGTAGACTGATACGACGATCCTGTCGCCGCTTTTGCCCGCAATGTTCTGAAGCCGCAGCGTAGCAATTCTGCGGATCGGGTTGGGATAGCACACAATAGATGGAATTGCGCCGGCATTCACAAGCACTGCCGCCTGTCGCGCGCCTCTCACCGAAGTAGCCATGGCATTCTTTTCCAACCGGTCTGCAAAAGGTAACTCGGTGTAACGGATAAGGTCTGCCCGCTCTTGGGCAGTCATGGTGAGGAATTTGTTGCGCGAATACGTCCCCTCGCCGAAATGCCAGAGGATGGCCTCCGCAATGCCCCTTGCCCTTCCGTCGTGCATAAGAAGAGCCACTTTGTTTGAATAGGGATAATACAATTCTCCCCAAAGCGGAGAAGTACGCCAAAAGCTCGGTCCGGCAAGAGCTGATACATATCCATTGGTGGATCCACCAGGGTCACTTTCTTCTGGTCCCATGTCATGAATCAGCATGTCGGTAAACGGCTGGATCTCGAGGTTCTCGAGTTCGCTGAATTGTATCAAGGGATTGGATTGCATCGTTCCGGTCCTCATCGCGGGAACATGACACAGGTCGCATTTGGCCTCACTGAACAGTTCCTTTCCGCGGACGGCGGATGGGTCTGTCCAGATCTCTTCAAATTTCTGTCCTC
>DATFYJ010000247.1:0-5796 GCA_035315105.1 Chitinivibrionales bacterium | reverse complement strand
ACGTTGGTCGGAATATAGGCCGACACGTCGCCCGCCTGCGTCTCGATGATGGGCAGCGACGTGAGCGACCCGCCGCCGAGCTTGTCCGAAAGCTTTGCCGAGCGTTCGAGGAGCCGCGAGTGCAGATTGAAAATGTCACCGGGATATGCCTCGCGGCCGGGAGGCCGGCGGAGCAGAAGGGACAATTGACGGTATGCGTATGCGTGTTTGGAAAGATCGTCGTAAATGACAAGCGCGTGGCCGCCTCTGTCGCGGATCTCCTCGCCCAGCGCGGTTCCGGCGTAGGGCGCGATGTACTGCAGGGGTGCGGGGTCGGACGCCGACGCCGAGACGATCACCGAATACTGCATGGCGCCCGCGTCTTCGAGCACCTTGTGCACGCGCGCGATGGACGACTGCTTTTGTCCTATGGCCACATAGATGCAGATGACACCCGTGCCTTTCTGGTTGAGAATCGTGTCGATCGCCACGGCGGTCTTGCCCGTGCCGCGGTCTCCGATGATGAGCTCGCGCTGCCCGCGCCCGATGGGGATCATTGCGTCAATGGCTTTCCAGCCGGTGAGCAGCGGCTCCTTCACGGGCTGGCGGTCCACCACGCCCATCGCGCGGTCTTCGAGCAGGCGGTGTTTTGTGGCCTTGACCGGCCCTTTGCCGTCGAGCGGCTGGCCGATGGGGTTGATGATGCGGCCGATGGTCTCGCTGCCCACCGGCACTTCCATGATCCTGCCCGTGCAGCTGACCGTTTCGCCCTCCTTGATCGCCGTGTCGTCGCCGAAAATCACCACGCCCACGTTGTCGGGCTCGAGGTTGAGCGCCATGCCGTACACGCCGCTTTCGAACTCCACAAGCTCGGCGTACATGCATTTGTCCAGCCCGTACACGCGCGCGATGCCGTCGCCCACCTGGATCACGGTGCCGGTCGAGACCATTTCGAGCCTCGTCTGGTACGATTCGATCTGCTTCTGGATGATCCTGGTGATTTCTTCCGGTTTGATGTTCATGGTGGTGCTTTCTCTTTTTGTGACGGACTAAAACGCCGTTATGGTCTCGGACAGTCTTTTCAATTGATGTGCTATGCTTCCGTCGATTACCCTGTCCCCGAAAATGATGCGCATTCCTCCCATGAGGGAAGGGTTGACCTCGCCGGTAATGACAATGTCCTTTTCAAGGCTTTTCGCGAGGCTTGCCTTGATCTTCTTGAGGACTTCTCCGGACAAGGGCGAAATGCTTTCCGCCTTCACATTCACTTTGTTCTCGTCCTCGTCGAGCATTCCCGAAAAGCATCGGGCGATGGCACTAAAATGGAAAATCCTTTTTTTGTCAATAAGGTACCCAACAAATTTCAGGGTGACGCTTTCGCATGCTGACGCGAACAGGGCCGATATAACCTGTTTCTTTTCCTCGGGAGTGATCTCGGGATGGTACAAAACACGTTTGAGGTCCCCGTTGGTATTGATGCAGCGGGATATATCGTCGAGATTGTCGCGCACCTTTCTGGCATTTCCCAGATTCAATGAGATCTTGTGCAAGGCACGTGCGTACCGGAGTGCGAGCGAGGTGTTGAACATGGCGCCTAATTCTTCTTTATGTCGGTTTTGCCGAGATCGTCGATAAACGTTTCGACGAGTCTTCGGTCGGTGGTCTCATCGATTTCCCGTTTGAGCAGCTGTTTGGTCGCAAGGATGGAAAGCGTCGCAACCTCGCGCCGCACTTCGGAGAGCGCCTTCTGCTTTTCCTGTTCGATCTCGCGCCGCGCTTTCTCCAGGAGCTGTTCCGATTCCTTGAGCGCCTCGCCCTTTATGGCTTCCTTGATGTGGCTGCCTTCGACCGTCGCCTTTTCGATTTCGGCCTTTGCGCTGTTTTTTATCTGGTCAAGCTGGTTGAAGCATTCCTTCTTGAGGCTTTCGACCTCCTGTTTCTGCTTTTCGATTTCCGCAAAGGCGTTCTTGATGTCGTCGGAGCGCTTCTGCACGAATGGCCTGATGTACCGGTTGAAGATATACCCCAGAATCACCATGAGAATGATGAAATTGACCATCTGGTAGATCATCATTTTCCAACTGAAATCCATACAAATATCCTTCCGTTTCTGAACGTATGTGAACTGGACAAGAGATCCAGCTCTCCAGCGTCAGCGGAAATGAATGTGTGCGAATTACTTGAAGAACAGCATCATTGCCACAACGAAAGCATACAGCGTCTGAGCTTCCATAAAGGCGAACCCGAGGATAAACCAGGTGCGGACCTTGTTTTCCGACTCCGGCTGGCGGGCAATGGCTTCTATGAGCTTGCTGCACGCAATCCCGATGCCGACCGCCGAACCAATAGCTCCAAGGCCTATGGCCAGTCCCGCGCCGAGTGAAGCATATGCTTTGATCATGACATCCGTTACAACGGCTTCAGCTGACATTTAATCCTCCTAAGAAATTGCCCTTGGGCGTTAATAGGTGTTACAATCTAGTGTTCTTGATCGGCCAGAACGGCGCCGCCGAGGTAAATCATCGTCAGTAAAGAAAAGACAACCGCTTGGATCCACGCCGTCACGAAGCTTTCAAACAGCATTCCGATAAGCGGCACTCCGATAACCACCGCTGCATAACAGAGCCCGATGATCACATGGCCGGCCATCATATTGGCAAAAAGACGGACGGCCAGCGAGAATGGGCGCGCCAGTTCGGAAATAATTTCGAGGGGAAGCATGAACGGTGCCAGAGCGGGAATAGGGCCGATAAAATGCTTGAAGTACCTTAATCCGTGGAGTCGAACGCCGACGCCATTGTAATAGAAGAAAATGACAAGAGCGAATGCCGCCGTTGTGCTGAGCGATCCGGTCGGAGCAACGCAGCCGGGGAGAAGCCCGAGATAGTTGGATACGATGATAAAAAGAAAGGCGGTCATGACAAGCGGGAAATACTTCACCCAGCGTGGACCGACAATGTCCCTCATGAAACCCTCGATGAATTCGGTAAGGAGTTCCACAATATTCTGCAAAACACCCGGCACTCTCTTAAGACCCAGGACGACGGTAACGAGGACTGCTACGACAATGATCATGGCGAGCCACGTGAATTCGACTTGCAGGGCCTGGTGCTCGGAAAGGCCGGGGAGGGGCAGCGCCGGAAGAATGGAATTGACAGATTCAAAAGAGCTCATAGTTTCTTTATCTTGTAAAAAGCATACCCGAATTTCATCAGGGAAAAAAGGATCGGCCCAACCACCAGCCACCCGAATGAAATGGTTCTCACCAACGATAAACCGAACAATATTCCCAACATGAACGTTAATCTTACTATTTCTGAAACAAAAAATACGATATAAATTTTCGTCCCGGTTTTCCCGGCGCAGAAGAATTTTACCGTGAGAAATAACCCGAGCAAATCTGCGCCCGCGACGGCAAAACCCAGGCCGCCGCTAATCAGTATCCTTTGTAATTGTTCGATAGGCATTTAAAAATCCTGCGATGGCGCCGACGATGATGAACACAATCATAAAGATAGGTTTCGTATTCATCAGCTTATCAACATAAAATCCTATACCAAATCCAATAAAAGTACATAAAATGAAGGCAATGCCGATCGAGCTTAAACGGGTAAGCCGAACAAGATCGACCATTTTTCCGGGTTTGTTTTCTTTTTGATCTGGCATAGGCCGTTTAGGTGGTAAAATGTTTGAAGAGGGAATAAAATAATTGAAGAAACAAACCGTGCAACGGCAAAAAAGATAGTAAATGGGGAAAGAGAATTGTGCGGATCTGTGAAGGGATCTTTTTCCTATCAGCCGCTACCGTCAGCAGAAATATTGGTTTATTAACGGTTCCTGCGGCTTGTCCAGCCCGGCGGATCAGCGGTTTTCCGTCAGGAACACCTCGAGCCTCTCCCGGAGTATTGTTGGGTTTTCTCCCGCCTGGATCGACATCACCCCTTCAACTGAGAGGGCTTTACGGCGCAACTCCTTTGAGAGTTTTCCCTTGAGTTTGCCGCCCACGGGGATCCAGAACAAGTAGGCAAACGACACTCCGTACAGCATGGCCACGAGGGACATGGCGACCGCGGTGGCCAGCTGGCCGGGGTCCGAAAGCGAGCCGAGGATCTTGATGAGTCCCACCACCGTGCCCACGACACCCATGGCAACGGAGCAGCGGCCCGCGGCGTCGAAGACCGAGGCCTCCCGCCTTTTCTTCGCCTCGTAGGTGATGATTTCGTTTTCAAGCATGCGCTTGATCAGCGAAGGTTCCGAACCGTCAACCATGAACCGGAGGCCCTTGCGAAGCTCGGGGTCGTATTTTTTGTCAAGCAATTCGCCCATGATGTCCGCTTCGAGGCTGAGCACGCCTTCGCGCCGAGCCTTTTCGGCGAGGGTGACGAGCGTCTCGATGAGCTGCCTGAGCGCGGCGTCGCCGGCGTTCGGTTTCTGCATCGCTTCGGAAAGGAATCGCGGGATGCCGGCGACCTCGCCGAAGGTAAACTGGCACAGGATTGCGCCGAGCGTTCCGCCGAACACGATGAGCACGGGGCTCAGCGCGATGAGCGCCGGCACGGTGCCTTCCTCAAACATGTATCCCGTGAGCAACATTCCAAACCCAATGACAACGCCGAGTCCGGTGGCTGGATCCATGATTCTCCTCCTCCAGAGGATTGAAGAACCCCGCTCCACGTGGCGGGGTTAGCGGGCTATGCTGTTTATAGTATCCTGAAATTGCAGGTGAATGGTATTTCTCCCCATGAAATGGATGCTCCATAACATACTATCATCCTGTATGCGCCGGTGCACTAATTTTTTATGGAGCCTGGTGTATCATTTTGTGCAGTAAAAATAGGTAATTGAGGGAAGCATACTGCGTTTTTTCAAAAAGATACCACGGCCTCGGGCAATGGTTCCCTGCCCACTATGAGACACTCATTTTTCGGAATTGTGGCGTGTGACCGAACACGTTACATATTTTATATATTCGGTTGCATGTTCAGTTTTTTCATCAAAAAAGGACCGGATGTGCGAATCATGAGCTATGGCAAGTCGGTGTATCTGGCCGCGGGCGCAGCGTTCTGCGTAATGGTGGTTTTCTGCCAGGGCGCGGGAGCGGTGGGATTTTTTCCATCCTTTCATGACCTCGCGGGAAGCGGGCATTCGCAATTCATGACGGGCCTTACCGCTGTTTTTGCGGGAAGAGCGCAGAACGGGGCCGGCTGGGGCAAAAACGCCACCCAGTTCGGGATTGTGTTCGGCGCCGGCATGGGCGTGGCCGCGCTGATCTTCTTTCTTGTCTACGGAATCCGTTCCCGCAGAAACAAGGCGGAACAGGAAGTGCGGTCAAAGGACCTTTTTCTGGAAACGTCTGAGCGCCTCGGTCTGAGCATGGAAGAACGGAACAAGCTGTCCGATCTTCTTTCGCATCAGAACGTCATGGAGCCCCACACCATCTTCCAGTCGCTCCCGCTGTTCGAACAGGCCATTGACGCGGAAGTAAACCGCATGCTGGGCGAAGGACTGCAGCCAGGTGTCGACAGTCCTGAGGAAAAGCTTCTTGCCGATCTCAGAAAGAAACTTGGATTTGCGCACATGCCGCTCGAACATCCGCTCGTTTCGACGCGGAACATTGCGATCGGCCAGTGCGGATCCGTTTTTTCGCGCGAGGGCAACAAACCGCTCATTCACAAGGCGTCAATTGCCGCAAATAACAGTTTTTTCTTCACGATACAGTACGACACCGACAAGGAAGAACATCACCGGTTCGGGCCGAACGACGTGGTACGATTCGTGTTCGCGCGTCAGAACGACGGCTTGTACGGCGCGCAGGTG
>DATFYJ010000246.1:0-2395 GCA_035315105.1 Chitinivibrionales bacterium | reverse complement strand
CTCCTTGACGGTATCGGACAGGATGTTCTTTATCCGTTCGGTCAGCTTCTTGTATTTCGATTCCATGCCTTCCTGCTGTGCCCGGTCGTCGGCGCCGAGGTCGCCGAGGTCAAGGTCTCCTTTCGCAGCCGACCTGAGCTGTTTGCCGTCGTAATTGTAAAGGTCGTTCACCAGCCACTCGTCGATGGGGTCGAGGAAGTACAGCACCTCGATGCTCTTGTCGCGGAACACCTCGAGATGCGGGCTTTTTTCCACGATCTCCCTGCTCTCGCCGCTGATGTAGTAGATGTGCTTTTGGCCCTCGCGCATCCGGCCGACGTACTGCTTGAGAGACACCAGATCTTCCTTGGTTTCCGACAGGGTGGACTGGAACCGCAACAGCTCGATGAGCTTGTCCTTGTTCTCATCGTCGGTGTGAACGCCTTCCTTGAGCACGGGGCCGAATTGGTCCCAGAACCCTGCGAACTGCGAGGGCTCGGTTGCGGCCATGTCGGATAGTTTGGCGAGCACCTTGGCAACCAGGGTCTTTTTCATCTTCTCAATAACAGGGTTGTGCTGAAGCATCTCGCGCGAAACGTTGAGCGGCAGATCCTCTGAATCCACCACCCCCTTTACAAAACGCAAATAATCGGGGAACAGCTCTTTGCAGTGGTCCATGATGAAAACGCGCTTGACGTACAGCTTTATGCCGTGCGTGCGTTCCGGGAGAAACAGGTCGAAGGGCGCTTTGGAAGGGACAAACAGCACGAAGGAATACTCGAGGATGCCTTCGGCTTTGCTGTGGATTGTTGCGACGGGCTTGTCGAAGCCGCCGAGCTGCTTGAAGAATTCCTCGTACTGCTCGCTGGTGATTTCGAGCGGCGGGCGCTTCCAGAGGGGCTTGGTCTGATTGATGATTTCGTCGTGGCCCTTCTCGTTTGGAAAGTAAATGGGAAACGCGATGAAGTCGGAGAATTTCTTGATAACAGAACGCGCCGCGTAGGGTTCTGCATAGGAAGTATCATCGTCCTTGAGGTACAAGGTCACCTCGGTGCCGCGGGTTTCTTTTTCGGTTTCGGCGATTGTGTAATCGCTTTGCCCGTCCGATTCCCAGACAACCGCAGCGTGGCCTTCGCCCGCCCGCTTGGTGACAAGCTTGACCTTTACGGCCACCATGAATGCCGAGTAGAAGCCGACGCCGAAGCGGCCTATCATGTTGGAATCCAATTTCTGATCTCCGGTAAGGCTTTCCACAAATGCGCGCGATCCGCTGCGCGCTATGGTGCCGATGTTGTCGATCACCTCGTCGCGCGTCATGCCGATGCCGTTGTCCGAAATGGTAACCGTCTTCGCTTTTTCATTCACCTTGACGCGTATGCACAGTTCGGCGTCGTTGCCGAGCAGAGAGGAATTTGTGAGCGCTTCGAAGCGCAGTTTGTCAAGTGCATCCGATGCGTTGGAGACAAGCTCGCGAAGAAATACTTCCTTGTGGCTGTACAGCGAATGGATCATGAGGTGGAGCAACTGCTTCGCCTCCGTCTGGAATCCGAGCCGTTGTGTGGAATCAGGGAGATTATCCGCCATGGTGCCTCCGGAAAATGATGAAATATTTTCGGCGTTTGATGAAAGCAAGGTCAATGATAATCAAGAATGCCGGAATCGCTGTTTCGAGCCAAAATCTTCTGCAGTGCAAAGAACGTGAGAAACAGCTTTCGGGCGTTGATTCTGAGCTATAAAATAAATAAATCACAAAGGGAGTTCTTACATCTTCTTTCTATCTGCAGGGGACTGGCTTGGTCATTTAATGAACGCTTAAATAATCTGTATTGGCAGAACGAATTATGTATATTGTTTAAGGGGTTAAATCGGCCCACCCTATTCCCGCTCTTCCATGATGGGGCGCATAAGGCGTCCGTTCAAGAACAAATGAAACGGTTCCGTTTCCTGCTGGTTTATGTATTTGGCTTTGCATCTCTCGGGTTTTCACAACAGGGAGGTGGCGCGCCGGGCCGTAGCAGTGAAGACGACTCGAACGCAATTGCAGAAAAGGAATCGCCCAAAGCTACAGCGTCGTACAGCACGGGCATTGCTCTTGCGGCATCACTCGTGTTCCCGGGCGGCGGCCAGATTTACACAAGGCATTATGTAAAGGCGGGGCTGTTTATTGCGGCGGAAGTCGGGGTCGGCCTGTTCGGGTACCAGCGGTATGTGCAGGCTTCGTGGCTCAGACACAATGCGGACAGCATTGCTTCGGTTGCAGCGTTGCACAGGAATTGGGTGCGGGTGCCGGGCGATTCTACTGCAAGCGATACGGCGTTTTTGCGCAAACTAGAGGCCGATAGTGCGGATATGGAGAGAAAAGTGGTGCAGAATGTCTGGTTCCAGAGCCTGGCATGGATGGCGGGCATCTACTACT
>DATFYJ010000245.1:0-2959 GCA_035315105.1 Chitinivibrionales bacterium | reverse complement strand
AAAATTCTGATCAGGTATCACGAGACAGTCGCGGAGCATGTTCGCGGATTTCTGCACCGGCCGTTCGGGGCACAGCACCCAGTGGGAAAGGCGGTACTTCTTGCACCATCTGTCAAGGACGAGCGTGAAGCGTTCGTGAAGCGACTGCACCATGAACGAATAGACATGGGGCCGGTTCCGGGCCTCACGAGCTTCACTGGTGAAGAACAGGCTTGGAAGAAGCGGGACAAGATTCTTCTTGTATTTAGACCGGTATTTCACCACGAGATCATCGTCCCACGGGATCGCATTGTCTGCGGGCAGGCATGCCGGAACCTCGCTTATGAATCCTTCGAAAGTTGCAGGCATATACCGGGAAAATTTTCGCTTGAATGATTCCCACACCTTGTCGGTATACAGGCGCGCGGTCTGCTCCCGGAAGACGTTGGGAGCGTAGTGCCCGAGGGGATCCATCGCGTATTTTTTTCTGAAGATCATCACCTGCCACTGGCCGGCCGGTGCTTTCCATGAAAGCATGTTCGTGTCTGAGGGAATGACAAATGTTTTTGTTTTGGAGGATATGAGCCTTTCGTTTTCGACTTTGGCGATCTGGACGATTGCCGTTGAGGGATCGGAGATTTTTTTCTCGTAAAGAGTCTTGCTGGGGATGATCTCGGCGTGCTCAAGCACAAGGCATTGAGAGCGGATGTGCCTGCTGCCCTGGGCAAGACGGTCGAGGGCGTCATGTGAGGGCAGCGAGAAATCTTCGGCTAAGCGTATCCCTATCTTGGCTCTTTGCGCAATCTGAAGCGCGCCGTTGAAGAGATCGAAGAATTCCTCGGAAAGGAACGCAGGAGCCATGTCTCTTCCGGACTTGATGGCCACGCCGCCGAAACCTTTCTCGATAAGGAAATTGAGCTGTTTGGCGACTTCTTCGCGGGTAATGCAGAGGTTCCAGATCCACATTGCCCATGGTTTGAGTTCCCGGGGAAGGCTTGTGGCCTGAGGGGTAGGCTTTTGCGCCGGATGATGGGGATGTGTTATCTTTGGGTGATGTCTTGCAGTATTACTCAAAGGGTTCCTCTCCTTTAGGAGGTGATTTTCGTATGGAATCCGGATGGCTTTTCAATATATATATATGCATTTCATCCGTCAAGGAAATACTGGCAATCCTAATGGAAATTTACTGCTGTAAGTGCTTGATACTAAAGCAGAAGAGATGGGAAAATAAATCATGAATTAATCAAACGTTCGGTGTCTGTTCCTGAAGAAGGTGTTAGCAGGCTGGAGGAAATAGTTGAGAATCAGGGGACGCGGTGTTCTATTGTGAAACGCATGCTTTCCTAAACAAATTTCAAAATGATGTTGGTGTGAAAGAAGGTTTGAGTAATAAAGAATTGGATCTGCGGCTAGTCCTCTGCATTTTCAAAGGAGTAGGAATCGGATAAGTCAAAGGAATCCGTCTGTTCCTTATTTCGAAAAAGAAGGGATTTTTCAAGAACCTCTTCCGAATCGCAATTCGATTCGAGTGAGGCGCTCTCATCATCCTGAGGCGGCTCATTATTCAAGTCGGGCTGTGGCAAATCCTGTGAAGCTTCCAAGTCCGGATCAAAAGCTTCGGGCCCGCACATCCATCCGCTTGCGCCGTATACCGAATCGGTGGCAAAGTTGTCCCCTGCAAGGGACACGAAATTCACACGGACTTCGACGACTCCCTCGCATCCGGCGGCCCCAGCCCTGGCATTGTCCGCGATCAGGTGCCCGGCAATGCCGGCGTGCGGCCCGGTGCATTTGCATGGATCCCCGTCGCCGAAGAAGAGATTGGACTTGACAATTGCAGATGTGGCCGGTTCGATGCCGATCCCTGCACAGGCGCCCCAGTTGTTCCGCGACCAGCCGACGCAAGTGTTGTTTTCCACGATGATATTTTCCGTCGCAAGGCCCTCGTCGCCGTTCTTTTCCGCTATCAGGATCGATTCGGCGCAGCTTCTGATGATACAGTTGTTCGAAACCGTATGGCCCCTGCCCGCAACCCGGATTCCGAGACCGCAGTCCACAATCCGGTTGTCGCTCACAATGCTGCCTTCGCCGGTCGCCACGGATATGGCGTGCTCGGGGCAATTCGTGACCACATTACCTTTCACCAGCGTGTCGCCGCATTTCACCATGATGCCTTCAGATGCGCAGTTGTCAATAACATTGTACTCGATGCGGTGACCGTACTGGTTCGCCGCATTGTCCTGCGTGCCCGCGAGGATGCCGTAATCGTAATTGGCGAACCGGTTCCTGCGCACGATGATGTTGGTTATCGGTCTGCCTTCCTGCAGGTCGCCTTCGGAAACCATGAGGCCCACGTTCATGGTGCCGGGGGCTTTCCCCTGTCCGATGGAAAGTGCGGAACGCGTGAAATCGCAGAACTCAACGACGTTGCATGCTGCGCCCGAGCCGCCGAAAAACAGCGTGCCGGAGGCTGCAGGCAGCCGGCCGCAGTTTTCGAACCTGATGTGATCGAACCTGTTCCGCTCGCACGCCCCCATCACGGAGATTGCTCCGTGCGGGGCATCCCTGAACAAGAGGCCGGAAACGATCAGATCGCTCACGTCGTACAAATACCAGCAGCCGCCGAGGATAATCGCCTTGGATTCCTCGGCGGACGCGATGCGGATGGGCATGTCGATGGAACCGGAGCACTGGATGGTTGTGTCGCCCGGATAGGTTCCCTCTTTGAGGACGACGGTGAACCCGGGCCGCGCTCTTGATAGGGCGTCACGTATCCGACCAAACGGCTCTTCAAAGCTTCCGTTGCCGGCCGTTTTGCCGTGCGGGGCAACCCACAGAATATTGGGATCGTTCGGGGAGTACATAGTCGGCAGGGCGGTACAGAGTGAAAGGGGCTGTACTATTTCCCGCGCTCCTTATCGCTCTCTTTCTTATCTTCCTTGTCTTTTCCCATGAACTGCGAGACTTTCTTGATGAGTTC
>DATFYJ010000244.1:0-2542 GCA_035315105.1 Chitinivibrionales bacterium | reverse complement strand
CGCCAAGGATGCACAGCGCGCCTCCTGCGAGAAGCGTATGCGGCGCTCCTATTGCACCCGCCAGACTGCCGGCGAACAGGCTTCCAAACGGCGCCATTCCAAAAAACGCCATCGCATAGAACGCCATCACACGCCCCCTTTTCCCGTCATCCGCCAGAACCTGAAGCAACGTGTTGCTCGATGCTATCTGAGCCATCATTCCCCAGCCAACCACCAGCAGAAGCAGCATGGAGAGCCAGAAACTCCTTGAAAATGAAACAGCGACCAGCCCGATGCCGAACACGCCTGCAGCTATGGGGATGAGTTTCCAAACATCATGACTGTTCTTCCTCGAAGCGAGGTAAATTGCGCCGACCAAGGCGCCACAACCCGCGGAACCCATGAGAAATCCGAGGGTATGCGGCCCTCCTCCCAGAACCTGTTTGGCAAACACGGGCATCAGCACCTGATACGACATTCCCAGGAGGCTCACCAGCGCAAGCAGCAGTATGGTTGACCGCATAGGAACTGATTTGTAAATATAGGCGAATCCTTCCGAAAAATCATGGATGATACGCGGGTTTGCAGGCTCCCTTTTCCTCGGCGCGATGTTCATGGCAAGCAGGGCGACAATTATCATCGCATAGCTTGCTGCGTTGACGAAAAAGCAGACCCCTTCGCCCGCCGACGCGATCAAGATGCCGGTAATCGAAGGCCCCACCAGCCGCGCGCCGTTCACCATTGACGAATTCAGGGCGATCGCGTTGCCGAGGTCCTCTTTTTTTTCGATCATCTCGACGACAAATGATTGACGGGCGGTAACGTCGAACGCGTTGATTATCCCCAGGCAGGCATTGAGGACAATGATCCACGGCACCGTGATTGCACCGGTCACCACGAGGACCGCGAGGACAAAGGCCTGGATCATGGCAAACACCTGAGTGATTAGGAGGATGTTCTTCTTGTTCCACCGGTCTGCAAGGACCCCGCCGACCGGTGAAAGAAGAAAGGAGGGGATCTGGCTCACGAAGCCGACAACGCCAAGCATCACCGCCGAATTGGTGAGCCGGTACACCAGCCATGCCGTGGCCACGCGCTGCATCCAGGTGCCGATGAGCGACGTGCCCTGGCCGATAAAGAACAGACGATAATTCCTGTATTGTAAAGCTCTGAAGGTAGACTTGAGGGACATACTCTAACGCGGACCCGATCTTTGTGAGCCGTATGGTGCCGACGGGAAAAATAGTTCCTCACCACCGATGCTGCGGCATGACGTGCAGCACGACGATCGCCGGGACCACAGGGGGAAAAGTGGAGTATGAGGGAAAACGCCGGCTCCATCGGGCGCCGGATTGGCGCACACGCGCCCTTCTCCATCACATCACCGGACGAGACAAAGTAGGCTGTCGTTGCTAAATAAGAATCAAGGGTGCGACGGCCTCTCTTGGTTTCTTACGCTTCGATTCCCGCATACCTCACCTTCGGGGAATTTGCGAAAGTGCGAGGCCTCCCGTGGATGGTCACACCGTGCCTGGCGCTTACCTCTGCCTCGGCTCTCAACCAATCTTCCAGATCTCTTCCCGGCGTGCAATAGTGTTCGCAAAATATCTCATACGCCCGTTTCCGTATTTCGGCCCTCAGCAGCAGACGTGCCGCCAATTCCTCGGCACTAACGGCGGCCGCGCTTCCCGCGGGCGAACCGCCTCGACCCCACATAACCCGCGGCATTGCGTTGGGTTTTCTTCCGTTTGCCATACGTTCCCTCCACCTTTTATCCTCGACAACCCAGCCCTGTTCCCGGAATTTCCTTTTTTCTGATTATTAGACCGAAAACGCCATGTTCCCGTTACCGTGTACACGAAGACAACCTCTCGCTACCGTATACCGGCAAGAATAGCGACTCGACGGGCGTACTCGTTGGGAAGGTGGTCCGGAAGGAGCTTTTTGTAGTCCTTGCTCTTCAAGTCTTTCCAAATCCTTGATGCGTACAGGAAACCGTTCCGGTATTCGTTGTGAGTGAGGCTGTAGTCGTATCCGTCGGGAAGGTGAAGCACCACCTCGTCGCCCAGATGGCGGTAAATTCCATGCCACGATGGGTGGAGCGAATCCGCCGGGTTGTCCGGCGCCGGCAGCGTGGGCGGAATAAAGGGGACCGGATCGTCGTCATTGACAAACCGGACCACCGGGAGGCACCGGTACGCCACGACGGTAGACTCCGCTAGCACCTTCGGCTGGCCGAAGGTGTACACCGGTCCCAGGAAAAAACCGGCCTTGTGCAGGTGAATGGCAAGAAGCACGGCAACGGCCCCGCCCAGGGAGTGGCCGGTGATGTAAAGCCGCGAGTGAGGCGCAATTTTTGAACGGATGAGGGGCTCAAGCCGCTGGGTGGCCTGCAGAAAGCCCCGGTGCACCCAGGCACCGAGTATCGGATCATACGCTTTGGGATAGTCAAAATCCTGGATGACATTTTCGACGGAAAACGTGCCCCGGATGATTATCCACACACGGCCACCAACTGAGTCAAACCAGATGCACACTTTGTTGCCGGCAAGATACGGGACCG
>DATFYJ010000243.1:0-5932 GCA_035315105.1 Chitinivibrionales bacterium | reverse complement strand
CCTTCCGGCAATCCTGTTGAGCAGCCGAAAGGGGAGGTTCGCGCACCATGCCGCTGCCGCGCGCGCGCCGCTGAAGACCCCCCGCGGCGCCACCCGCCGCATGGTCGTCGAATGCCTGCCGAACAGGGCGCGGAAGAATTTCCAGAAGAACGAGAAGGAGATGAACTTCGTCTCTTTTGTCATGAGAAAGAGCAGGACAAGGCCGCAGGCGCCGATCACGATGTTCGCGGTCCACATGGCGGCGAACGGCGAGATCACGCACGAGTCGGCGAGCGATTCGCCGCCGATGAGAAAAGCCCAGTAGACAATGAAGAAAAAGAGGCTGTATGCCGCGGCGACCATGAGGCCGCCCCGCCGCGCCATGATCCCGAGCGGCGCGCCGATGAGCACGAACACGATGCAGGCCACCGGGATGGAGAACTTCTTGTGCACCTCCACCATCAACTGGCTTATCTTGGTCTCCTGATACTTTATCTGCGAGACAAGCCGTGACGCCGTGCTGTGTTCGAGCCGCGCCGCCGATGCTGCTGTTTCCCGCGCGCCCGGCGACCTGAACTGCGAGAGCCAGGCGGCAACCGTGAGGGACGAATCCGCGGCCGAGTCGGTGCGCGCCGCGGAACCGGAGCGCGCTCCGCGCGCAGCGAGCCGCTCGGCCGAATCGATGCGGACGAGCGCGGAGTCGATGCTCGCGTTAAAGCTCTTGAGGTAGGATTCCATTGCTTGCCGGTACTGGGCCACTTCGCCCAGCATCATTGCCGAATTCTTCTCGCGGTCGCCGCGGTAGCTGCTGTTGGTGCGCCGCAGTTCGGTGTCCACGTTCTTGATAAAGGACACCTGGCTGCGGAACCGCGCCACAAAATATTCGCTCCTGCTCTTCGAGTTCTGCCGGTGGGTCTCGCCGTTGTACAGCGTGAGCCTGAGCAGCTTTTCGTCCTTGGTCATGGTGAGGGTGCCGCGCTCGGCCACGGTGGTCGACGGGTCTTCGCCGGGGACTTGGGAGAAAATCTTGACGTCCCGGAGTTCGCCGGACTGCGCGTTCACCTTTTTCGCGAACAGGGCGTAATTTTCAAACGACGTGATGAGCACGCCCGGTTCTATGAGCGCCGCCGGTTTCTTGCGGGAGATGTCGGTGAGGAGGTTCGCGGCGCGGTGGTTGGCGTCAGGAAGGATGTCGTTGTTGAAATAGGTGGTGACCACGGTGAACACGCATGCCGCCGCGAGCACCGGCGCGAGGAGGAAGGTCAGGTTGTGGCCCGACGCCTTTATCGCCATGATCTCGTTGTCGCCCGACATCTGGCCGAACGCCATGAGTGTGGAAACGAGGATCGACATGGGAATGGCGAGCGCCACGACCCACGCTATGTTGATAAGGAAAATCTCGAACACGACGCCCGGGTCGAGCCCCTTGGCAATGATGCTCGGCAAAAGCTGCACCGCAAGCTGCATCGCGAAAATGAAAATCAGGATCCCGAGCGAGTAGAAAAACGGGAGGATGTGTTCCCTGATGATGTATCTGTAAAGAATCATTGTTGCCTTGTAAAATACCTCCTTGAAATATTAATCCAAAGGCTAAAAAAGAAGAATCCGGGCGTTCCCCTCTCCCTCGACTCCGCTCGGGGTCGGGTCGGTCTCCCTGCGGGCTCGGCTGTTCGCCTCGTTGCCGGACCGCCATATGCCTATCGGCCGGGTCGGCCGGCAATTCGCTCTTGCTCACCCTCCGGTCCACCTAACGCGCGGAAACAGAGATCTGTTCTGTCAAGTTTTCATTCTTGCGCCAGACCGAATTCTCATGATGAGACACGAATGAATCCTTATTAGTCAAGCATATGGGGATTGTGGAGAATTCCCTCTGCCAAGCGCCAGGGGCGACTGGAGGTCCCGCTAGAGCGGGATGCTGCCCGGACCCGGCCCTCTGGGCCATAGGGCCGTGGCAGCCCGAGGCCGAAGCCCGACGACCATTGGAAGCACCCGAAGGGGTGGACCGGAAGGAGAACTGGTGCCGAAGGCAGGCGCCCAGTTCTTTAACTGGGTTTTGAGACAGGCTGAACTTCCCCCACCTGCAAAATTTGAATCTCTTTTATAGGCCATAAGATTTATCCTCGATTTTTCCCGCGTACAAAGTATTTTGCAATACGTAATCGTAGGAAACATTTACGAAAACAGGATACGTAATGAACACTCTTGTGCGCCGCGTTTGTTTTCTTTTCCTTATTGCAGCGATTGCCTTTTCGGCATCGGCAAAACCCAAGAAGCTGTACGACTGCAGCGGCCAACTCGCCAAGGCCGTGGAAAAGTACAACAAGAAGAAATACTTTGACGTCACCAACATCCTCACCGAGGTGCTCCTGCAATGTCCCGGTCACAACGCGTATGATTCGATGCTGTACTATCAGGCGAAGTCGCTCCTTGCGCTCAAGAAATACGCGGAGGCCAAGACCGAATTCGACCGCATCGTCCAGACGTACCCCAGTTCGCCCTTTTACGAGGAATCATATTACCTTGTCGGATACGCAATGTTCCTTTCGTCGCCCTCCGTCGAACTCGACCAGGCTTCGACGAAGGATGCGCAGTCCAGGCTCAAGGATTTCGTCGAGACCTATCCCAAGAGCCCGCTTGCCGACAGCGCGCGAGAATACATTGCAAAGGCCGACGCGAAATTCGCGGAAAAGGAATTCCAGGCCGCAAAGTTCTACGAGCAGATCGAACAGTACGATGCGGCGGTAGTCTACTACAAGCTGCTCATCAGCGAATACCCGCAATGCAAGTTTGTTCCGCAGGCCCTGCTGGGAACGGCCGAGGACCTTATCAAGACGAACAGGGCGGCGGAGGCCGCCGCGGTCCTCGAAGACCTTTCACACCAAACCAAAGACGAGGCCATCCTGAAGAAGGCGCAGCTGCTGCAGTCGAAAGTGACCGCAAAATAGCGGCGCGTTCCCGCGTTGCGCACGCGCCTCAACGCCGGTGGTGCCCCCATGAAGGATTCTCACAAAGCAAGGCCGTCCCGCCCGTCGCTCGGCGTCCTCGGCGGCATGTTCGATCCCATCCACAACGGCCATTGCGCGGCCGCCTGCCTCGCGCGCGACTATTTCGGACTCGAAAAAGTGTATCTTGTGCCGTCAGGCATCCCCCCGCACAAATACGAATCCCATATGACAAGTCCGGCGCACCGGCTTGCCATGACGAGGCTGGCTGTTAAAGGGTCGCCGACGCTTGTCGTCTGGGACGGCGAAATAAGGCGAGGGGGCGTTTCGTACTCGGTGGACACCGTAGGGGAGATAAGGGTACGTCACCACGGAAGACCGCTGTACTTTATTATCGGGTCCGACAATCTCGGCGAGATCGTCACCTGGAACCGATACCAGGAGATACTCGCGGGCGTAACGCTGTGCGTGGCGCACCGTCCGGGCCATTCACTGCACGTACCCGAGGAACTCGGCGGAGCCGTCATCAAGACGTTTCCCTCACCGGAATGGGCGCTCAGTTCAACAATGATCCGGCGCTACCTTGCCAGGGGCTACTCGTGCGAACATTTGGTGCCGGCGGGGGTGCTCCGCTACATTTCACGGCATGGGCTTTACAGGAAGGGATGAATCAAGAGAAACGCAAGTCGTGACGGATGGGTTCTTTTGTCAACTGGCCGATTTTGTAATCGCATTCAAGCGATCCCGGATGATCTGCTTGGGTTCTAAGATTCTTGCATGTCATTTCACTCCCTCGACTGACCGGAGCCTTGTTTCTAAAGTTTCCAACGAAATACCCCACGCTGGTTTGCATGCTACAAACTCCGACGTTCATGGATCAGTCCTATCCGAATTTTGATGTTGAGCTTAAACTGCAAGCAATGTGCGTGCGTGTTAGCGCAGACGACTTGAGTCTTGAAATGCTGAAAGAATGTGGATATAATATGTTCACGCGTCTGTACATGCCCTACATGTGCGGCGCATAGGGGGGTGGCAGTTCTTCTAGCAGAGGCTGCCCCTCCCGACTTTTATCTATTCATAAAATTAACCACAAAAACCGTGCTAATTCTCCCGGAAAACAGGCCTCGTTCAATTCATAAGGCACTTCTTTATGATGAACTCATCACGTCCAGTGCTCACTTTCACGATGAAGACCTTCGCACCAGTCAGCGTCGGAAGGGCTATCCGCGCATTCCTCGAATTCAAGAAGCATGAAAAAAGCTTCTTGCCTGAGATGTCATAGATTGCAAGCTTGCCATTTTCGATCCCGTGGATCATCATAAAATTCTTGTCAAATCCGAGAGAGACTTTCTCGAAATGAGGTTTAATCGGGGCGACGGAAATTATAGACGATGAGAGAAAAGAAACAGTGTCGAACCTAACCTTGATCGAGTCCGGCTTTGATCCTGCCAACACCTTCATATACAGGATGGATGAAGCGATCTGGAATCGATATTCATGTGTTTTATAGCTGCTGTCTAAATTGACATAAGGCGTACAAGTGGCACAAGGGGAATTATAATTTTGTCCCCACAGGAATATCGATGTGTCCTTAGGAATCGTGTCCTGGGGATACCGAATGTCGCTGTATGCCTTTGATCCGGCGGAGAGATAAAAGTCCTCCTTGATTGGTATCGTATTGTCGACGGGAATTGGAACACTCAACTGGCCGAGGAAGAAATTCAATCCATATCGTGCCACTGCGACGGTTTTAGTTTCCGGCATCATCATCTGCATGTCGAAAAGACCCGTGAATATCGTATCAAATGGGAAGGATGTCACCAAAATGGCCAAGTCTGGAATTGTTGTAACAGGGTGCGGAATTGTGATAGTGAAGGGATTCACCCTGGCCACGATTGCTTCCAGTGACAGCGGACTAACGGTTGAAACGGACGTTAATACATTCATGAAATAATCGTAAGGAATAGGTGAGGTGGCCGAATTTGCCGAGAGCCTCAACCCAGTGGTGACGGATTGCAGAGTATACTTCGCAAACAGGGAGTCAATCTGGGGCTTGAGGGCGATTAAATGCCGACTGAGGGAATCTTCCACCATCACACTATAGATACTGTCCTGTATCCTATTCCCTTTGAGAGGGTAACTAAAAGGTGGCTGCGGCAAACAAATTTGAATATTAATCGACGACGTACCTGCCATGTTTGAAATTTGCTGGCAAAGAGAAGAATCGATTTTAGTGGAACATGTCGCCGCAAACGATGACGTGATAACCCCCATGCAAAGAATAGTTACACTGAATTTTTTCATGTTGCCACTCCTTTCTTGATAAGAAATTATGAGGAATACCCTTCCCGAGGAATGCCCCGGGAAGGGGCATTTTCAAAATCCCAGGCAAATAACCTTACGGTGCATGATCCTTTACCCATGTCCAGGCGATGCAATAGTAGAATCCTTGAGACCGTGCTCCCGCAGGAATACGAATTGTGCTCGGGTATACCTCTGCGGTATAAACCACATTCGGTGTGCAAGAGCTGGCAGGGACGTCAACAATTTCCACATTGCCGTCCCAGCTTGCAGAGCTTCCAAGCATATTGGAATTATTATTATACACATACAAATCAAGATCACTGAGATAATTCCTCATTGTTGTAGTTAAATCTGGGTTGGCATCCCAGGTTAACACCACTCGAAGATGTTTGCCAGAAGGCAGCGACGAGGGCATGGCAAGGTTAAATATCGCAGGGACTGATTGATTTGAGGTGGTCATGTAGCCTGCAAACTGACCATTAACGGCAGCCACATCGTTGGGACCGTTAACAATGGTGTGATTTTGGCCGAAAGTGACAGCATCTATGCCAGAAATCGCACCGGCTCCATCAGCCTGGTCATAGCTATCAGGATTCCAATACCCTCCGCCCACCTCCATTGCCGTGACCAATATGGTAGCCCTGACCTTCTCGGGCCAATCCCAATATTC
Organism: Chitinivibrionales bacterium; assembly: GCA_035315105.1. GTDB lineage: Bacteria > Fibrobacterota > Chitinivibrionia > Chitinivibrionales > FEN-1185 > FEN-1185. The sequence continues at coordinate 37 of DATFYJ010000243.1, read as the reverse complement.
GCCATTGGAACTTTTTACACAGGCTGCGACGCCATTG
>DATFYJ010000242.1:0-2282 GCA_035315105.1 Chitinivibrionales bacterium | reverse complement strand
GACCGCGGGCTTGGTGCACCCGCCCAGAAGCACGATGGCCCCGCACCGGGGCAGCACGGGCGACGGATCGAACCTGGCTTCCAGGTTCCTCGCAAGCGCCCATGTGACGAACGGGGTTGAAAAAAACCACAGCACGCCCACGCTGCAAAAGGCCAGCGCCGCCGCGGCCCTTGTCTTTTTCTTGAGGGCAACAATGGCGGCCGCGAGGCCGAGCGCTCCGCTCATGCCGACCGGATACAGAAAAATCGGGAGAAGTTTGGCGAGGAGGGAAAGCATATCACGCAAACATGTTCCTCATCATTTCCTCGAACGAGGGGCCGGCCATTTCCGGGATGAGCTCCCGCATGTCGTTATACACCGCCTTCACGTTGCCGAGCTCCACGTTCGACTTGAGGTCGTGCACGAAACGCTCGACGCGGTCCGGGTCGAAGTTTTCGTTGCGCTGGAGCCGGATCTTGTCGAACGGCGTGCGCACCAGGTTTTCCGATTCTGTCAAGAGTTCCTCCTCGATTTTCTCGCCGGGCCTCATGCCGGTAAAGACTATCTCGATGTCCTCGCCCACCTTGAGCCCGGACAGCTCGATGAGGTTTTTCGCAAGATCAATAATCTTTATGGGCTCGCCCATTTCGAGCATGAAGATCGCATTCGATTCGTTGAGGGTCGACGCCTGCAGCACGAGCTGCACCGCCTCGGGAATGGACATAAAGAAGCGCCGCGTTTCCGGGCTGGTCACCGTGACCGGCCCGCCTTCGCGGATCTGCTTCTGGAACAGCGGGATCACGCTGCCGCTCGACCCGAGCACGTTGCCGAACCGCACGATGTTGAAGAGCGTGCCGGACTTGTGGCGCTCAAGCACCACGCGCTCCGCAAGCCTCTTGGACAGGCCCATGACGCCGCGGGGGTTGACCGCCTTGTCGGTTGAAATCATCACGAACTGCTTCACCCCGTGCTTTTCCGCGAGCGAGGCGAGCATGGCAGTACCGAGCACGTTGTTCTTGAGCGCTGCGAGCGGGTTCCACTCCATCAGGTGCACGTGCTTGTAGGCCGCGGCATGGTAGATCCAGTCGATCGGGTAGCGCCGCATGAGAAGGTCCATGAACCCCGTGTCGAGCATGTTGCCCACCACGGTATGGATCACCACGTCCTTATGGCGCTTCTTGAGGGCCTGGTCGACCTCATAGGCGTTCTGTTCCCCTGCGTCAAGCAAAATGAGGCGCGCCGGCCTGTAGGCCGCCACCTGGTACGAAAGTTCCGAGCCGATGGAACCGCCCGCGCCCGTGATCAGCACGGTCTTGGCCGCCAGTTGCCCGCGCACGTGCGCGTCGTCGAGCGTGATGTTGGGACGGGAAAGAAGGTCGTTGATCGACACGTCGCGGATCTGGTCGACCTGGTACTTGCCGCTCATGATGTCGAGCATGGACGGCACGATCTTGAACTTCACGTCCCATTCCGGGATCTTCGACGCCGCAATGATCTCCTCAACCGTCTTATTGGTGGCTTCCGGGATGGCAATGAACACCTCGTGCACGCGGTGTTTCTTGATGTGCATCTTCATGGACGAAACGCCGCCGAGAACCTTGAGGCCTTGGAGCCGCTGGCCGTGCGTACTCGCATTCTTGTCGATGAAACCCACGGGAATGTATTCCCTGTTCTTGGCGGACTTGAGGGTCTTTGCCAGTTCATTTCCCGCAGTCCCTGCGCCCACGATGAGCACGTTGCGGGCGGTTTCGCTTTCCGGCACAAACGACTCGCGGAAAATGCGGATGCCGAAACGGGTGCCGCCGTTGAGCAGGATGAACAGCACAAAATCGATCACGTAAATCGACCGCGGGTACCCGTGGAAATGCTCGCTGAAAACAATGACGCACATGAACACCAGGGTCGAAACGCCCGAGGTCTTTACGATGTCCGCGAGATCGTCCACGCTCACATAGCGCCAGATGCCCTGGTACAGGTTGAAGATGCCGGAAAATACGAGAAAGACCGCGATGTTGACGGGAAGGGAATGATAGAACATCTGCGGGTACTTGCTCGCCCCGAGCGTGAAATCGAAGCGCAGCAGAAACGCTAAAAGCAATGCGGCGGCGGCAAAAGCCGCATGCATCAGGATGATGATAACCAGCCTGTACCGGATGATAAGATTGGGAAACGGGACTTTCATAGGCAAGCTTTTTTATAATGATTCGCTATAATCGTACTTGTCTAAAATAGAATCTGCACATTAATATAAGCCATATAAGGGGGGAGGTGTCCCCCTAGGGTGCGGCTTCCGGCGCCTCCTT
>DATFYJ010000241.1:0-6285 GCA_035315105.1 Chitinivibrionales bacterium | reverse complement strand
CTTCGCAGAGGCGGCCCTCCTTCCGGTCCACCCCTTCGGGTGCTTCCATGGGTCGTCGGCCTTCGGCCTCGGGCTGCCTGTCCCAATCGCCTTCGGCTAGGGATCAGGCGGCACCGCGCTCCAGCGCGGCCTCCAGTCCTGCCTGGCGCGCGGCAACGGAATTCCATTCCGTCAACTATTTCTTTTCCCGCCATTGGCATTCGCAATAAGTCTGCCATCCGCTTTTTAAACTTTTCAACTCTCTTTCTCGGTGCCCCCGCAGCTGAGGTTACTATCTTGTCAATCAACTTTCTTGGGGGCTACCCACGAGGGGGTGTGGGTGCAAACAACCGGCGAGCCTTGAAATTGTCTGTTTCGTATGCCGGTTGGTTGCACCCCATGGGGAAACTTCCCCCACCAAGATAATTTTATTTAGAACATCTTATTTAACTACTTTTTTGGACAAGACTAAAACTGGAACTATTTTATCATATATTGATATTACATTGATTCCATCCATTGTCTCAGAGAAAGCCGTGAAATGAAACTTTCCGTATCAAAGACCGCGCATTTTCCCACGCAGATCGTTTTCGTAACAAAGGAGAGCACGTCCGGCGTTCCGGATTTCGAGGCCGCGAAGAACAAGACCACGGTCCGTTACGACGGCAAGAAGGCCGTCGTGTACTGCGGCCTGGGCGAGGCCGGCGCCGTGACCGCGGCGGTGATCCGCAGCGCGGCCGCCGCCGGGACCCGCGCGGCGCTCGAACTCAAGCGCTCCGAGCTGTCGCTCGTTGTCCCGCGCGCAGGGCGCCACGTGCGCGATCACTGGACGCCCGCGCTGGAGGGCGCGATTCTCGGCGGATACAAGTTCACAAAGTACAAGAAGGAAAAGGCTGTTTCCATCGATTCCCTGGAGGTCGTGGGCGAGGCCGTGCCCCTTCGCGGCGCGGGCCGCGTGCTTGACGTGTGCGAGGCCGTGAATTTCAGCCGGGACCTGGTAAACGAAAACGCGCATGTCGCACATCCGGAGTTCCTTGCGGGCCAGGCGCGGGCCATCGCAAGGGCCGGGAACATGGCCGTGGAGGTTCTTACCGAAAAGGAAATCGCGAAGAAAGGCCTCGGGCTGCTTGCCGCAGTGGGGCAGGGCTCGGAGTATCCGCCCAGGCTCGCCATCATCGAGTACCGCGGCAACCGTTCTTCCCGGGACATCACGGCAATCGTCGGAAAGGGCATCACCTTTGATTCGGGCGGCCAGAACCTCAAGCCGACGGGCCACATAGAAACCATGCGGTGCGACATGGCCGGCAGCGCCGCCGTGCTCGGCGTGATGAAGGCGCTCGCCGCGCTCTCGCCCGCGGTGAACGTCGCGGGCGTGTGCGCGCTGGCGCACAACGCCGTTGGCGAGCGCGCCTACTTTCCGGGCGACGTGTACGCGGCATACAACGGCACCACGGTGGAGATCGCGAGCACCGACGCCGAAGGCAGGCTCGTGCTTGCCGACGCGATTTCCTATTGCAAGGAAACGCGGAGGCCGTCGCGCATCATAGACCTTGCCACGCTCACGGGCGGGATCCTTTCAAGCCTCGGCACCACGGTTGCCGGGCTTTTCTCGAATGACGACGACCTGGCCAAGCGGCTCTTTGCCGCGGGCGAGGAATCCGGGGAGCGGCTATGGCGGTTTCCCCTGTACCCGGAATACGCGGAATCGATCAAGAGCGACATTGCCGACCTGAGCAACGTGAGCCGCTTCAAGAAGGGCTATGCGAGCTCGATCACGGGCGCCGCGTTCATCGGAGAATTCGTGGGGAAAACGCCGTGGGCGCACATTGACATCGCGGGAACCGCCTTCAACGAGGAGGCGGCGAGCGGCGAGGTCCCGCAGTTCGCCACGGGTTTCGGCGTGCGCTTGCTGTTGAAATTTCTGGGTGTCGAATAGTACGATAGAAGTGCAATTGGGGCGAAGGCAAAATGGATTTCCGCTTTCGCGGAAATAACGCATTATTAAAACGGGCGGTCGAATGTCACTAGTCCTGAAAATGCTCTCTGTCAACCGTCAACTGTCAACTGCCAACTGTCAACTCTGAGCTTTTGTCATGCAACTTGTCAAATCGAAATCGCGCACCATCGCCATCGTGGGCATCAACCGCGAGAGCGCGGCGGTGCTGTCCGAGCTTCTCGAAGCCGAGGGAGCGCGGGTCATCCGCATCATCAACCACGAGACCGAAGACCTGGGCGACCTGAAGAATTTTCCCCAGCTCGACATCATCATCAACACCACCAACGACGCGGGCGTTTACCGCGCGCTCCGCAAGCTCAACATGTCCAATGTGGATATCCTGAGCGGGCTGTCGGCGCGCATCCTGTTTTCCACCGGCACGAACGACCTGCTCGGGTCGGGTCTCACCGAAGACAAGACCCGGCTGCTCAACAGCCTGCACGAGATACGCGAGGCGATTTACCTGTCGAAGAACAAGGAGGAGCTGCTCAAGCTGGTGCTCAACGTGGCGATCCGGTCGAGCGGCGCGGATTCGGGCTCCATCATGCTCGTTGATCCGCAGAAGAAGGTCCTCAAGATCGAGATCGCCGACGGGCTTGAGCCGGGCATCGTCAAGTCCACTACGCAGAAGATGGGCAAGGGCATCGCGGGAACCGTGGCCCGCACGGGCGTCCCGCTTCTTATCCGGGGCGCGGCCGACCGGGAGCGTTATGCCGCCGACTTCGAGCGCAAGGACCTTATATCGTCCATCTGCGCGCCGCTCGTTATCGGCAAGGAGGTCGTGGGGGTCCTGAGCATCAACAGCAAGACGGAGCAACGGATTTTTTCCGAGGCGGACCTTGCCTATGTCAAGAAGCTCAGCGATTTCACCGCCGACATCATCACGACGTCAAAGGAATACGAGCGGTCGGCAAGCTCGACGTTCCTCCTGTCGCTGCTCAACAACGCCCGCGACATCCTCAGCCTGAAATACCCGTTCGACGAGCGCCTGAACCTCCTTTTGCTCAAGCTGGTGACCGCGTTCTCGGCGGAGATATGCAACTACTACGACTACTACCCGGAACGGGGCGCGTTTCTCGCCAAGGCGTCGAGCTCCTTCAACATCGGCTTGATAAAAGGGAAGAAGCTCAAGCTCAACGACTATTTCTCCAAGCTCGTTCTGGAGGGCGGCGACGCCGTGTCGCTGTGCGTGCCCGACAAGAAGAACAACGCCGGTCCCCGGAAGTGGTACCTCATGCAGCCCATCCGTGAGGGCGGCGACATGGTGGGACTCCTGTTCCTGCACATCGTATCCGATGCGGTGGACATGAAGGAGGAAGCGGCGGTTCTCAAAAAGATCGGCGACATGATCTCCGCCGACCTTGCAAAGAACGTCGAGATGGAATCGTTCCGCGTGCAGTCGATCAAGTTCTCCGCCATTTCCGAGGTCTCGTTCGACCTTGCCTCGGCGCGCAACAGGAGTGAAGTGGCCAATCTCATCAATTCACACGCGTGCGTCATCCTCGAAGCGGAAAGCTCCATCCTGCGGCTGTACGATGCGGCGTCGCACGAACTCAAGGTGCTCGATTCGTTTTCGCTCAAGACGTTTTCGCATCTCAAGGAACTCGAGGCGCTCGACGGCATCATCAGCCGCGACGTGGCGCTTAACAAGAGCGCATTGCTCATCAAGGACCTTAACAAATCGCCGTACGCGTGGGTCGGCATGGACTCCCGCTCGGTCCTGAGCATGTACCTTGAGCGCGGTGGCAGGGTGATGGGAACCCTGTCGCTGTACGACAAGAAATCACTCGACCTGTACGCGGCAAAGAGCTTCACGCAGAAAGACAAGGAGATCTTCCTCAACTTCTGCCTGCAGGCCGCCAAGGCGCTCGAACGGTTTATCGCGTCCGACACCGCACCATCGGTCCGGCCGTAGCGGGCCGTCACCGAGCACGGTTTTCTCTCGCACTTCCAGGCTGCAGCGCACGATGAATGGAACTCTTGCTCCACCCAAAGACTCTGCCTTTTCAAAAGGGAATGTGCTGAGGACGGCGGCCCTGTACTGCATTGCGGCCGCGGCGCTGTACTGGGTGTTCCGCGACGTAAACGTTCGGGAACTCAAGCGCGACATGCTCAACATATGCTGGCCGCTCGCGCTCCTGGGGATGACGGTTGACGTCGGCAGGTACGTCGCCCAGAGCATCCGGTGGAGGTTTTTGCTCAAACCCGTGGGGACCATTTCCTTTGCAAAAACATTCAAGGCGCTGTACGCGGGCATATTCCTCAACCTCATCCTGCCGCTCCGCATCGGCGAGGCGGCGCGCGCCTATCTCGCGTCGCGTTTTTCCGGAGCGCGCTTTCCGACCGTGGTGTCCACCATCTTCGTTGAATATCTTATCGACGGGATCTGGATGGCCGTGGGCATCGGCGCCGTGGGGCTTGTTGTCCCGCTTCCCGCAAACGTGCTTCTCGCCGCGCGCGTCCTCGGCCTTGCCATGCTCGTCGCGGTTGCGCTGTTCGTGTTCTTCGTGGTTTTCCGTAGGTCCGAATCATTCTTCACGGCGGGAATTCCCGGCCGGAGATTCGGTCCGGTGCGGAAGGTTGCGGCGTTCCTCGACACCATACGGAGCGGGCTGCGGGTGGTGGGCAGGTCGGGTCTTCTGTGGGCGTCGTTCGGCGTGTCGTCGTTCGATTTTCTGTTCCACATCGTGGCGTTCTGGATCATCATGATCGCCTATGGCATCACGCTGCCGTTCGACGTCGCCGCCGCCATTCTGCTGTTTGTTTTCGTGGGTCTCATCATTCCCATCACGCCGTCGAACGTGGGCACCTTCCAGTTCCTGTGCAAGCTCGGGCTCATGCTGTTCGGCGTGGATGCCACCAAAGCCGCCGGGTTTTCGGTGGTGTTTTTCCTGATCGTGCTTATTCCGCAGGCTGCCATCGGCTGCATCGCGTTCGTGCGAAGCGGCGAGCGGCTGTGGGAAATACGGAACGCCATCGCCTCGCTCAAGCTTTCCGCAAAGGAACATCCGCAACCATGACAACCGCAGCCATGCTCTTCGACCTCGACGGGACATTGCTTGACACGCTGGAAGACATCGCCGATGCGGTGAACCGGGCGCTTGCGTCGCTTGGAGTTCCGCCACACCCGAACAAGGCCTACCGGTATTTCGTGGGCGAGGGCATCGGGGAGCTTGCCCGGCGCGCCCTGCCGGAAAACAGACGCGGCACTGACGACATAAGGGCATGCCTTTTGGCCATCAGCAGGGAATACGGCGGCGGACTGCTTGTCAAAACGAAACCGTATCCCGGCATCTTGGAGCTGCTCGCTGAACTTGTCAAAAGAAGAATCCGCTGCGCCGTGGTCTCCAACAAGCCGCATGAGCTCACGCTCCGTTCCGTGGGGACGCTGTTTCCGGGTTTCCCCTTCGGCGCGGTGCTGGGAGAGCGCTCAGGCGTGCCTCCCAAGCCCGATCCAACCGTGGCCCTTGAAGCGGCCTCGACGCTCGGCGTCGTGCCGGCGCAGTGCGTATACGTGGGCGATTCCGGGGTCGACATGAAGACCGCGGTCGCTGCCGGAATGTATCCCGTGGGAGCACTGTGGGGGTTTCGGGAAAAGGATGAGCTCGTGGCGAACGGCGCTAAGGCGCTGATAAAACATCCCCTGGATTTGCTGAAGTTGCTTGATAAGAAATTTGAAGGCATGGCAGGTATTTTGGGGACGGATGGTGACATGCTTGCGTCGCTCTTGAAAGACAAGAAGCGAGAGCGGGAAAATTAATTTCAGTCAAGACGAATGATTTCTTTTAACAAATAAGGAGGCCCCATGGTCACCGCGCTGGTCCTTCTCAACGTCGACCGCAACAAGGTCGATTCTATCGCCCAGAAGCTCTCAGAAGTAAAGGGCGTTTCCGAAGTCTATTCGGTGGCGGGCAGGTACGATCTCGCGGTCGTCATCCGCACCAGGGACAACGACACGCTCGCCGATCTCGTTACCGGGACAATGCTCAAGGTTGAGGGAATCCAGAAGTCCGAGACGCTTATTTCATTCAGAGTCTATTCGAAGCATGATCTTGAGAGTATGTTTTCAATATAAGTAAAATTTAAACTTAACAAAAGAGATTGGCGTTCCCCTCGCTTCGCTCGGGTCGGTCTCCCTCCGGGCTCGGCTGTTCGCCTCGTTGCCGGACCGCCCCAATGGCCTACGGCCGGGGTCGGCCGGCAATTCGCCCTAGCTCACCCTCCGGTCCACCTAACGCGCGGTAGAAGAGATCTGTTCTGTCAACCAATACTTCTCGCGCCAATCGGTATCCGCAGCGAATCATCCAGGG
>DATFYJ010000240.1:0-8992 GCA_035315105.1 Chitinivibrionales bacterium | reverse complement strand
ACCGTTTCTTCGGCCTCTTCCGGTGCCGCCTTTTCCTTCGGCTTCTTTTCCGTCTTCTCAGCCTCTTCGCCCTTGGAATGGCCCTCGGACTTCTCTGCCTTTGGCAACTTCCTCGGCACGTGAGCGGCCTCGTATTCCTTCCACAGATTCTCGTCCTTATTCTTGAAGTATTCGGCGACGCTCAGGATGATCTTTCTGCCCTCCATGTCGAATTCCACAACCTCGACCGGAACCTTGTCGCCCACCTTGTACACCTCCGACGGGTGGTTGACGCTCTGGCCGAGCTGGTTGAGCGGCACGAACCCCTCCACGGTTGCCGAGAGATTCACGATCATGCCGCGGTCGAGGATGCGGGCCACTTCGCCCTCCATCTCGCTGCCCACGGAGTACTCTTTGGCAAGGTCGCCCCACGGGTCTTCGGTGAGTTGCTTGACGCCGAGGGAAATCCTGCGTTTGTCAACGTCGATGTCGAGCACCTTCACCTCGATGGTGTCGCCTTTGCGCAGGAGCTCGCCGGGATGGTTCACCTTCTTGGTCCACGACATGTCGGAAATGTGCACCAGGCCGTCCACGCCCTCCTTGAGTTCGACGAAAGCGCCGAATGCCGCGATGTTGCGCACTTTGCCTTTCACCACGGTGCCCACCGGGAACTCGGTGATGACATTCGTCCACGGATCGGGCTCAAGCTGTTTGAACCCGAGGGAAATCTTCTGGTTTTCCTTGTCGACCTTGAGCACCACGGCCTCCACGATGTCGCCGATGCCCACGATCTTGGACGGGTGCTTGATGTGCTGGGTCCATGACATTTCGGAAATATGGATAAGGCCCTCGATGCCCTTCTCGAGCTCCATGAACGCGCCGTAGTCGGTGATGGAAACGATCTTGCCGCGCACGCGCGCGCCTTCGGGGAACTTGTCCTCGATGCCCTTCCATGGGTGTTCGGTGAGCTGCTTGAGACCAAGCGAAATGCGCTCCTTGTTCTCGTTGAAGTCAAGCACCTTCACCTTCACCTTGTCGCCAAGCGCCACGATTTCGGACGGGTGGTTCACGCGGCCCCACGACATGTCGGTGATGTGGAGCAGGCCGTCCACGCCGCCGAGGTCGATAAACGCACCGAAGTCGGTGATGTTCTTCACCGTGCCGTCGCGGATCTGACCCTTTTCCAGTTCGGCTAGGATCTTCTCGCGCTGCTGGTTGCGGTCCTCTTCGAGGATCACGCGGCGCGACACAACGATGTTGCGGCGGGCCTTGTTGACCTTGATGACCCGGAATTTGAAGGTCTTGTTGATGAGGGAATCCATGTCGGGGATCTGGCGGAGGTCGATCTGCGAACCCGGCAGAAACGCGTCCACGCCAAACAGATCCACCACCACGCCGCCCTTGATCCTGCGGAGGATGCGGCCTTCCACGGTCTCCTGTTTCTCGAACGCCTGGTATATGCGGTCCCACACGCGCAGGAAATCGGCGCGCGACTTGGACAGAATGAGCTGGCCCTCGCTGTCTTCCACCTGTTCCAGGAAAACATCGATTTCGTCCCCTTCCTTGTACGATGCGACGTCCTTGAACTCGGCAAGAGGGATGATGCCCTCGGATTTGAAATTGACATCGACGAAAACTTCCTTTTCGGTGATCTTGAGGATGCGGCCTTTGACGACCTTGCCCTCCTCGATTCCCTCGAGCGACTCTTTGTACTGTTCGAGGGTGGTCTGAACCTGATCGGCCTGGTAGTACGTTTCCTCGAAATCTGACAGATCGACGGCGTTTCCCTGCGCGTCAACGGCCGACAGGGACTTCTTGGCCTTTGCTTCGGACTCGGACATACATACTCCTGAAAAACTGGGTTAAGGTGAATGGAATATGGTTAAAGAAACAAATACAACTAAATTGAAAAAAATGAAATGAATACTATGGAAAGGGCTCTGCCCTTTAGATCCCGCTGGGAAAATGCTTGTTGTATCGCCCCTCTGCCTTCGGCATCTCCCCCCGGGGAGAGCTCTTAATCAAACCGTCAATTATTATAGAAGCTTCTTTGCCTTTTCAATAATGAATCTTACTTGTTCGTCAAGTGTCAAGTTTGTTGTGTCAAGTTCAATCGCGTCATCCGCCTTGCACAGCGGGCTGTTCTCTCTGCTCGAATCCTTGTGGTCTCGTGTGCGTATTTCGTCAACAAGCTCATCAAGACTTTTCTTTATTCCCATCGCCGCGAAGTCTTTTTGCCGCCGCCGGGCGCGCTCCTCATCCGCGGCAACCAGAAAAAACTTGAGGCTCGCGTCCGGAAAGACAACGGTGCCGATGTCGCGGCCTTCACAAACAAGAGATTTCCTGCTGCCGATCTTCCGCTGAAGGTCCACAAGCACGGCCCTCACCGCCGGCACCGTGCAGTAGTCCGACACGTTCTTCGTGACCTCGTCGCCGCGGATAGCGCTTGTCACGTCCTCGCCGTCCATCAACACGCGCATCGCGGCCGGCGCGCCGGTGAATGAAATATCGATGTTCTTAACGAGCCCGGCAATCGCCGCGTGGTCGCGATGCGGTATACCGCGTCTCAGGCACTTGAGCGTCACGGCCCTGTACATCGCGCCCGTGTCAAGATGGAGTATGCCCAGACGCTGCGCCACGAGCTTTGCGGTCGAGCTCTTGCCTGAACCGGCCGGGCCGTCAATGGCGATAACAAGGTATTTTTCGGGGTGCGGCATTGGTCAGGGCGAATCCCCCCAGCAAACGCCTTCTCGAAGCTTGTTGCGGGGTTCTTCAATTCCGGAATGGTCAAATATATGTCTTTCCTATCAATCATGTCAAAACATGCGGTATAACGATGCGTGAAGTCCATCGACAATGGCCTGCGCCCATCGTACAGGGTCACGATTGGCCGTTGCCGAACATCGGCGGCTGATATGTCTCCCTTCGAAAAAAGAGTAGGTGGTGTTTCCATAAAATGTTATTTTAACTGCGTCATGAATCTCCGCGAAAAAATGAAATCCGCGCTTCTCGCCGGTATTGTCGGCGACGCGCTCGGCGTACCCGTTGAATCGTCAACCAGGCAGCAGCTCGCGCTCTGCTCCGTCAAGAACATGCTCGGGTACGGCCGCTACGACCAGCCCGAAGGCACCTGGTCCGATGACGCGGCGCTTGTCCTGTGCACCATGGAGAGCCTCATTACCGGCCATGATCTCGAATCCATGGGCAGGCTTTTCTCAAAATGGCTTTTCGAATCGTACTGGACCGCCACGGGGTTCGTGTTCGATGCGGGACTCACCACCTATCTTGCGCTTGACAGGATCAAAAACGGCGGCGCAAGCGCCGCGGCTTCGGGCGGCGGCTCCGAGGACGACAACGGCAACGGCTCCCTCATGCGCATGCTCCCCGTGGCGCTGCACTTCCGCGCGCGTCCCACCCGCGAACTGCTTGCGCACGCGCACGACATCTCGGCAATAACCCATACGCACCCACGTTCCAAAATGGGCTGCGGCTTCTATTGCCTTTACGTACGTGCATTGCTCGGCACGCCCGACAAAGAGGCGGCCTACAAGAGCGCCGTGGCGCAGGCCCTCGGTTTTTATTCGCACGACCCGGTTTTCAAGAACGAACTTCCGCATTTCATGCGCATCATTTCGCACGAACTGCCCGGCCTTGCCGAAAGCGAAATCCGCTCGTCGGGATACATCGTCGACACCCTGGAGGCGGCACTGTGGTGCACGCTCAGGTACCACAGCACAAAGGAAATCCTTCTCGCGGCCGTCAACCTCGGCCTCGACACCGACACCACGGGCATGGTGGCGGGCGGTCTTGCCGGCATCGCGCACGGTCTCGAATCGGTGCCCAACGAGTGGCTCTTGTCCCTGGCGCGGAAGGACGACATCGACAGTCTCGTGAGCCGGTTCGTGGATGCGACATTGGCAACGGAACCCGCCGCCCCTGTGGCGGCATGACATCATGCGGATCGGACGCGCACCGTGAAAACAAAGGACGCCGAACGCCGCAGGGCGGGCAGAAAAACCCTCAGAGTGTCGTGCCCCTCCTCCGTCGTGATGCACGGGACGAGGTATCCGGCCTCGATGCTTGATTTTTCGGAAATCGGCGCGCGATTCACCGTGGGCGGAGAAACACCTCACCTCGAAATTCCGCAGGGCGCCGAGCTTTTGATAGAAGTCAACAATCAGTTCGGCACCACCAAGTGCAGGGGAAAAGTGGCATGGGCATGTCGTATCGGCGAACAGCACATGATCGGCGTGGAGTTCTCGGAAGTTTCTTCCGACAAACGCGATCCGCTTCGTTGTCTCATGGAATCGCCATTTTAAACAAAAGTTGTCAGTTGACGGTTGACAGTTAAAAACAATACCGCAACAGCCGGTTTTGGCCCAATCTGGAATCTGAAATTTGGAATCTGGACTTTTCCCATGAAACCTGCTTATGTCCGCGATTTCGACCTGCTCGTGATCGGTGAGACGTTCGTCGAGATGCGGTGCGACGGCGACATCGCCCTTGCAGACCGTTACCTTAAATCAATCGGCGGAGCCGACATCATCACCGCGGTCACCGCGGCGCGGCTCGGGTCGTCGGTGTCCCTGGTGTCGGCGATCGCGTGCGACCCGTTCCATTCGTTCGCGCGCGAGACGCTCGTGGGTCAGGGCATCAACATCGACCACACCATCACCTGTCAGGGATACAACGGCCTCTACCTCACCAACCCGCGCAACATCGACGAGCGGGAGTACCTGTTCCACCGACCCGGGAGCGCGGCCCAGTCCATCACCCCGGCGCTTGTCTATGACGACCTCATCGAAAACAGCAAGATTGTGTATGCGTCAAGCGAGCTCCAGTCGGTGTCGAAGGCCGCGCGTCACACCGTGTTCAAAGCCTTCAATATCGCGCACATCAACGATATCATGGTGGCGTACGATCCCAATCTGCGGCTGCGTCTCTGGTCGCTCGACGACGCCAAGGAATCGCTGTGGAGCGTTCTCCCCCTTGTCGACGTGATGCTGTCCTCCGCGCCCGACGAATCCAAAGCCCTGTTCGGCTACGAGCGGCCGCTCGACGTGATCGGTTTTCTATGGGACCGCGGGGTCTCAATCGTGGCCGTCAAGAACGGCGACAAGGGCTGTCTCGTAGGCTACCAGGGAAAAATCGAGGAATTCCCCATTCCCGCCGGTAAAGGACCCATTTCCGACCTCACCCTCATCGGCAGCGCATTCAACGGCGGCTTCCTGCACAGCATCGCCCGCGGCTTCGACCCCTTTACCGCCGCGCAATTTGCGAATAATGTGGCCCTGTTCAAAGGTATTAAAGGCGGGACGATAGATTCTTTGCCTACCAAGCAAGATCTCTCATAATTTTCTTATTTATTCTTTATCTGGTGGGGGCACCGCTTCGCGTTTCCCCCTCGCTGCGGCCTCCTCGGCCTTCGGCCTGTGGTGTCCTCCGCTCCCCCCTCCAGCAAAGGGGCGCGCCTGGTGCGCTCGACTTGCGCTCGCGCGGCGTCGCCCCTTCGCAACGCAACCTCTGTAGTATGCCGCTTCGCGGCGATAGCGAACTAAGGCACATGTGCTTTTGTCAACTATCCCAGCCATAATAGTTGCAGGCATTCAATTAAGCTCCGGCCTTCTGCGCGTGCGCCAGGCAGGACTGTAGGCCGCGTCAAAGCGCGGTGCTGCCTGACCACGGCCCGCAGGGCCTTCGTGGCAGGCAGCCCGAGGCCGAAGGCCGAGACCGGAAGGACGGCCGCCGCCGTCTTCGGCGGGGCGCCAAGATCTTATCTTTAGTTTTAAAACAGGCTGTACCTCCCCCGCTTGAATAGTCTTCTCTTAGTCTTTCCTTCATGTATTTTAGAAGGTTTTCAAAAATATTCCGCCAACAATTCACATCAAATCATAACTCTATATAGCAGGAGCTTCCCATGGCACAACGGAAAATGGTCCCCCACGAAGGCAACACCGCCTGCGCCCACGTGGCCCACGCGGTAAACGAAGTGATCGCCATCTACCCCATTACTCCCTCGTCGGGTTTGGGTGAAATAGCTGACGAAAAATCTGCAAAAGGAGAAAAAAATATCTGGGGGACAATTCCCACCGTTGCACAGCTCCAGTCCGAAGCGGGCGCCGCGGGCGCCGTGCATGGGTCCTTGTGCACCGGCACGCTCACCACGACCTTCACCGCATCGCAGGGACTGCTCCTGATGATCCCGACCATGTACAAAATCGCAGGCGAGCTCATGCCCACCGCGTTCCACGTTACCGCGCGCGCTCTCGCATGCCAGGCATTGAACATTTTCGGCGACCACAGCGACGTGATGGCGACCCGGCAGACCGGGTTCGCGCTCATATGCTCCAATTCGGTGCAGGAAGCCATGGACTTTGCGCTTATCGCCCAGTCCTCAACGCTTAAATCAAGAATACCGTTTCTTCATTTCTACGACGGTTTCCGCACCTCGCATGAAGTGCAG
Source organism: Chitinivibrionales bacterium (assembly GCA_035315105.1). Taxonomy (GTDB): domain Bacteria; phylum Fibrobacterota; class Chitinivibrionia; order Chitinivibrionales; family FEN-1185; genus FEN-1185. The sequence continues at coordinate 2,550 of DATFYJ010000240.1, read as the reverse complement.
AAGATCGAAGAACTCACCTTCGACGACATGCGCGGCATGATCGACGACGAAGACGTTCGCGCATTTCGCTCTCGCGGAATGTCGCCCGACCATCCCACGCTCCGCGGCACGTCGCAGAACCCGGACGTTTATTTTACGGGACGCGAAACCGTGAACAAGTTCTATGCGGCATGCCCCGGCATTGTCCAGGCGGCCATGGACAAATTCGCCAAACTCACGGGCAGGCAGTACCACCTGTTCGACTATGAGGGCGCGAAGGATGCGGACCGCGTGATCATCATCATGGGCTCGGGCGGCGAAACCGTGCAGGACACGGTGGAATACCTCAACGCCAAGAGCGCAAAGACCGGCGTGCTCAAGGTGCACCTGTTCCGGCCTTTTGACGCTAAAGCATTTGTCAATGCGCTTCCCGGCACGGTCCGGAAAATCGCGGTGCTCGACAGAACAAAGGAACCCGGCTCGCTCGGCGAACCCCTGTACGAAGACGTGCGCACGGCCATAGGCGAGGCAATGAGCGAAGCGACCTCTGCACTCAAACAATATCCCAAAATCATCGGCGGCCGCTACGGTCTCGGTTCCGCCGAATTCACCCCGGCAATGGTCAAGGGCATTTTCGACGAGCTTGCAAAAGACAAACCCAAGAACCATTTCATGGTGGGCCCGGACGACGACGTCACGGGCGCGTCGATCGCCTTTGACGGCAACTTCAGCGTTGAAGACAAGGAAACGCACCGCGCCCTGTTCTACGGGCTCGGCTCGGACGGCACGGTCGGTGCGAACAAGAATTCCATCAAGATCATCGGCGAACAAACCCCGAATTTTGCGCAGGGCTACTTTGTCTACGATTCCAAGAAGGCCGGCGCCGTAACGGTGTCGCACCTCCGGTTCGGGCCCAAGGCCATACGCCGTCCCTACCTCATCACCAAGGCAAATTTCATCGCCTGCCACAATTACTCGTTTCTCGAGAAATACGACATGCTGAGCTTTCTCGAAGAAGGCGGCGTGTTCCTTTTAACCTCCGAATACGACGCAACAACCATCTGGTCCAAACTGCCGGGCCGGGTGCAGAAGCAGATCATCGACAAAAAGGCTCAGTTCTTCGTGATTGACGCAGTGGGAATAGCACAGGGCCTCGGGCTCGGCGGCCGCATCAACGTGATCATGCAAACCGCGTTCTTCCGCATCTCAAAAGTGATGGACGACATCAAGGCCATCAAGTCGATCAAATACGCCATTGAAAAATCGTACGGCAAGAAGGGCGAAAAGGTCCTTCAGATGAACAATGCCGCAGTCGACAAGGCGCAGAGCGAGATCAACAAGGTGGAATATCCCGCCAAGGTCACCAACCCTGTTGAAGAAATCAAGCCCGTGCCGGACGACGCGCCGGAGTTTGTCAAGCAGGTGATCGGCACCCTCCTCAAGCAGATGGGACACACCATCAAGGTCTCGCAGATGCCGGCCGACGGCATCTGGCCCACCGCCACCACCCAGTACGAAAAACGCAATATCGCGCTGAATGTGCCGGTGTGGAACCCGGCGGTGTGCATCCAGTGCCACCGGTGCTCCCTGCTCTGCCCGCACGCAACCATACGGCCCAAAGCATACGACCCGAAACACCTCGCAGGCGCGCCCGCGTCGTTCAAGTCGGTTGACGCAAAAGGCAAAGAATTCACGGGCCTCAAATATACGATGCAGGTTGCAGTGGAAGACTGCACGGGCTGCGGCGTGTGCGTCCAGAACTGCCCCATGACCGGCAAGGGTGACGCGATCATCATGAAACCGCAGACGCCGCTGCGAGAGACAGAGGCAAAAAACTGGGAATTCTTCCTTAAAATTCCCGAGACCGACGCAAAGCTTTTCAAAACAGACACCATGAAGGGCAGCCAGTTCGTGCGTCCGCTGTTCGAATTCTCCAGCGCATGCGCAGGCTGCGGCGAAACGCCGTATATCAAGCTGGTGTCGCAGCTGTTCGGCGACCGGGCGATCATCGCCAACGCAACAGGCTGCTCGTCCATTTACGGCGGCAACCTGCCGACAACTCCCTACGCCAAACGGGCGGACGGCCGCGGGCCAGCATGGAACAATTCCCTGTTCGAAGACCCGGCCGAAGTCGCGTTCGGCATGAGGCTGGCTGTTGACAAATTCAACGATATCGCAACCATGGACGCGAAGAAAATGATTGAGACCGGATCATGCGGCCCGGAAATCAAAACGCTTCTCGGCGAAATCCTCGGCGCAGACCAGTCTGATGCGGAAAAAATCGAGACACAGCGCAACCGCATAGACCGGGCAAAAGCAGGCCTTGCAAAAGACAAGTCGGATGACGCAAAGGCGCTGCTCTCGGTCATCGATTTCCTTGCTAAAAAATCCGTGTGGGCGTTCGGCGGCGACGGCTGGGCCTACGACATCGGGTACGGCGGGCTCGACCATGTACTCGCATCAAACCGCAACGTGAAACTGATGGTGCTCGACACCGAGGTGTATTCCAACACCGGCGGCCAGGCATCAAAGGCCACACCCATGGGAGCGGTCGCGAAATTCGCCGCTGGC
>DATFYJ010000239.1:0-3603 GCA_035315105.1 Chitinivibrionales bacterium | reverse complement strand
ATCCTGTGCCTGCGCGGGATACGCACCTTCGAGGAGGAGAAGTTTCAGCGCTACACCGCGGACGTGGGCGCGATCCCGGTACTCAAGAAGGAATCCAATCTTCCCGTAATTTTTGATCCGTCGCATGCGAGCGGCTACCGGGCCAACGTCCATCACCTGAGCCTGGCCGCTGTTGCCGCAGGGGCCGACGGCCTCATCATCGAAACGCACAACGATCCTGCGCATGCGCTCTGCGACGGGGAACAGTGCGTCACCAGGGACCAGCTGGAAAAAATAAGGGACGATGCGACCAGAATACGCTCGGTGGTGGGCGCATGAGTGTGCGCGCAGGTGAACGTGCTCGGCGGCGCATGCGAACACAGGATCCTGGTGCAAGCATTGTGGCGGAATTCGCGCGGGAGCTCCACGAGTCGCTCCCGCAAGGGAAGCACCGGACGCCAAATCCGGCGCAATATCCTTCGAATGGCGAGCGGCTTGCGGATGTACGCGTGGTAGTGTTCGACGTTTACGGGACGCTGTTTAACTACTGGCGGCCGGAATTCAGCAGCGAACAGACGAAGAAAACGGCGTTGCTTTCGGCTTTTGAAAAAACAGCGGCCCGGTTCGGCATGAAGGAATTTCTCCTGCAGATGAATCCGGACGAGCCGGCGGAAAAAACGCTGAGCGACCTGTACCACGGCCTCATCACGCTCAAGCACGAGCTTGCCGCGGAAAAGAAGATCGAGTTTCCGGAAATCAGGATCGAGAGCGTCTGGGAGGCTGTCGTGCTCATGCTCAGGCGAAGGGGCTACGAACCTGCGCGCTTCAACCTCGGCGACGACAGAGACTTTGTCAAGTGCGTGGCATATTGCTACAATTTCTTCTCATTTGCCCGCGGTCTCTACCCTGGCGTGTACGAAACGCTTGCGCGGCTGCAATCCGCAAACATCCGGCTGGGGATCGTGTCAAACGCGCAGTTCTACACGCTCATCGACCTGTCGCTTTTCCTGCGCGATCAGAGCGCCGGCGCGTGTGATGATTACCTCCGGCTCTTCGACACTAACCTGACATTTTTCTCGTTCGAGTACGGCGTGGCCAAACCGCATTCGCTCCTGTTCAGAAAGCTCTTCGACGCGCTGTATGAATATCAAGTTCTCCCGTCGCAGGCGCTTTTTGTCGGGAACGACCTTGCCGCTGACATTCGCCCGGCCCAGGAAACGGGAATGAAGACCGCGTTCTTCGCCGGCGACGACAAGAGCGCGTTTGTTCACGCTCAGGAAGGCGCGGTTGTCCCAGACATCACCTTTTCGTCGTGGAACGAACTTGCCGGCCGGATATCGTTTCATTCCGGTCCGGTCGATCAGACGGAGAAAGGACCCGAATGATGCTGCAAGCGGTTTGTGCAATTGTTCTTGTTTCGTGCGTGTTGAATGCGTCCTTTGCTGGACAGGCATCCCTCAATTTCTTTTCCGATTCCGCGGGCGGCATTGACGCACTGCCTGCCGCGCTGCTGCGCGGTGCGCAGGAGGCCTACGAGGTGAACATGAAAGGTCTTGACGCGCTGGACAGGGGAGACCTCGACAGCGCGACGGCGTTTTTTTCAAAGGCAATGTCTCTGGTCCCGAATTATTCCGACGCCTACAATAACATGGGCGTGGTTCATTTCCGCAGGGGGAACATCCGGGAAGCGCTTGCGATATGGCAGTCGGTCACGGAGAGCGACCCGGAATACGCCACCGCATACTACAACATGGGCGTTGCCAATTATCACGAGAGAAACTACCAGGCATGCGTATCGCTTCTTAAGAAAGCAGTCGGCCTCAACAAAAAATTCGTGGAGGCCCTTATCATGCTCGGCCGCGTTGAACTCGCGCTCGACAGAAAAAAGGACGCGGTGGCGAATTTCCGCGAAGCGGCAAAGGCCGGTCAAGACCGGCCTGACGCCTGGCAGTTTCTCGCCTACGGCCTTTTTCGCGACGGCGACACGGCCGGCGCGGTATCGGTCCTGTCGAAACATCAGGACAACGCCCCCACGCTCAAGATGCTCGGCGAGATCGAATCGTTCCGCAAGAACTACACGGCGGCATCGTCCTATTTCTCGGCGGCGGTTTCGCGAGGCGGAAACGCGGAGGAACTTGTCAACCTGGCGTCTTCTCAGGTTGACGAACACAACTGCAAAGAGGCGCTTGCCACGCTCGGGATGTATGCCTCGAAGGTCTCGGTCCAGTCTGCCGACGCATACCTGTACGGGGGAATTGCATCAAAGGATTGCGGCGACATGGCCGGCGCGCGCGCATATTTTGAGAAGGGACTTGCAAAATACCCCGCGGACGCCATTCTCAGGTACAATCTGGGCCAGATGTACTTCCATCTCAAAATGTTCGATCAGGCGGAGACAATGTGGAACACGGTGAGCGATTCGCTCAATGATCCGTCGTTGTATTACCTCCGCGCCCTCAACGCACGCCGAAAGGGGAACCTCGACCTTGCCGAAAATTACGTGAGAAGCGCCCTGCGCCGTGATGAGCGGCCGGAATACCTTGACCTCCTCGGCGTGCTGCTTTACGCAAAAGGAAACAAGGAGGATGCGACGGCCAGTTTCAAGAAAGCTCTCAGGCTCGATCCCGACCTCCGGTCCGCGCAGCTGAACCTTGCGCTTGTTTCGCAATCGAAGGACGAACTTGAAAAATCGGCAATCGATCTTGAAAAGGACCGCAGCGAATGCAGGAGCAAGTGCCAGGACATTGCGCTCCGTCTCTCGATTGTCTACTACAACATGGGACAGACTGACAGAGCCGCGAATCTGCTTGAAGCGCTTCCCGACGGGGAGAAAAATGAACGGATATTCCGCCACCTGGCGCTTTTTCACCGCGACCTTCACGAATGGGACAAGGCCATCCGGACGCTCGAAAAGGCTAAGACGTTTTTTGTTCTCGACCTGCAGACCGAATATGAGCTGGCCGAGGATTATCTCTTTTCGGGTGATAACCGCAAAGCAATTGACGCGCTCAACGACCTGCTGGGAAAATGGGACCAGAATCCATGGCGAATCTATTACCAGCTCGGGTATGCGTACATGGAAATGAAGGAGTTCTCCAAAGCAAAAAGTGCCCTCGCGCAAAGTCTTAAGAAGAAACCGGATAATCTTGCCGCCCAAGGGGTTATGGCATACATCCTTAATCAGGAAGGGGATGTCGCTCAAGCCAGGACAATCTGGGAAAAGACGCTCAAGGAAGATCCGTCGAATGTTGCTTTGCTCATCAACATGGGACTCTCGCTCGAAAAGGACGGCAGGTACGAAGAGGCGCTTGGGTACTACGAAAAGGCTCAATTGCTCAAGCGCGACGACAACGCTATCCAGATCAACATCGGCAATGCCTATAGTGGAATGGACAAAAACCGTGATGCCGCCAAGGCGTACACGGCAGCGCTTAATTCTCCAAAGCGCAACCTTGCGGCGTACGACCTCTTCCTCATTGCACAGAAAACGGCCGACCAAACGACAGCCGCGTCGATGCTTTCCATGCTTGCCTTCGAATTTCCGTCGTCGGTATACACGGCGCGGGCACAGGCGGACATGAGCCTGTGGAAAAAGGACACGGCCGCGGCGCTTGCAAAACTGGA
>DATFYJ010000238.1:0-2187 GCA_035315105.1 Chitinivibrionales bacterium | reverse complement strand
CCATTGACCAACGGGCATAAAATCGTGCCAGGTTACGCCATTTGTGTTTGCATCAAGTGTCGCTTCGGGCTGTGTCTTGCCTGCCATTCCTTGGTCAAACCGGAAGAGTCTTATTCTTCCCGGGATCTGCTGGACAGAGTCCAGGTATGGAAAACCTTTGTATCCGGCCGGGATCGCGGAATCGGAAGGCAGTGCAATAACGAGAACAGCAACGAACGATGCAGCGACGGCGAGGTGCCTAGCTGCTGAAAAGAACGTCATAAAGCCCCCTCAAGTTTATGTGACCTCTTCCCCAGAGTGTAATATAAACAATAAAAGTTCGGGATTCAACGTCAGAATGTGCTTTTTATGGGAATCGTATAGATTTATGGAAAAAACCTGGCAGAAAATAGGGGGTTCCGGAACGAAAAACCCGCTCAGGAAAACAATGCAGATAACGGCCGGCTAGTATTTATCTGTGTAGCACACCCTGAAACCGCAAGCGCCAAAGTCCCATGGGTATTCAGGTTGAGCAGGCCTACGAGATGCACACGCAGCAAGTTGCATACTGCCATTGGCACCTCTGCATACGATATTTACATTTAGGCTCGGTAGCGGTGGACCAAGTGGGTCCACGGGTTGATAATAATCATATGTTGAATCATAGTAGTCATTAACAAATTCCATTGCATTGCCGAGCATGTCATACAGTCCGAAACCGTTCGGTTTTTTAGAGGCAACAGTGCTTAGATTTCCAAGCGGGAAATACCATTCATATTGACTCGCACCAGAAGTGTCGCTCCCCCAATAGTATGTAGTCGTCGTTCCCGCTCTGCATGCGAATTCCCATTGGGCCTCGGTAGGAAGATGATATCCGTTTGCTTTTAAGGAATCATACATTATGGTTCCTAACGCGCATCCGTTGCCGGGTATTCCTGTAATTGAGGAATATCGGTAGATAGTATCAAGTCCGTCTCTTTTACTTCTTGCATTGCAATACAAAGCCGCGTCACACCAGGTAATGACATACTCGGGATAATTATCACCGTCCGTCGGCAACAGAGATGGCGCTGTTGCAGAAAAATTTTGATATGTCGCTGTCATCAGCGAGACATAATCCTTTTGGGTCACTTCCGCCGAATCCATCCAGAAATTGTGGGTAAATGTTACATTATGAACAGGCTCCGCTTTTCCGGTCTGACCCATGCTAAAAGACTTTGCCTGGGCCAATATTTTTTTCATTCCCCTCGGTAAGGCCGTTGTTTTTCTCACGACAAAGCTAAAATCCGACACTGCACCTTTGTTTGTCGTTGAGGTCACGGCAATCGAGTACTCCTGCCCAACCTTGAGATTTCTTATCAGGCATGGTGAAACTGCATTCGCTATCTTTGTCGCGCCGGACTCCGTCACCGTATCTCCCGCCGCAAAATAGACCGTATCTGAAACCGACGCACTCCCTTTTGTCCACGTTACCCTTATCCACGTTACTCCGGAATCCGCAGCTACGCTTGTCGGCGCAGCCGGCCTTGTCACCACAATCGCCTTCTTCAGCGAATCAACCGTTACGCCGGTTGCCAGCAGCCTCACCGTGAATGTTCCGGGCGCCGAAAACGTGTGTATGGGGTTCTTGTCTGTTGACGCAATTCCATCTCCGAAATCCCACGAAAAACTCGTGGCGTTAACCGAGTTGTTGGTGAACGTCACCGTGAGCGGGTATTCTCCGGTCATCGCGCTTGGGGTGAAATCAGCCTTTGTGGGGCTGGAAGATACGGTCAAGATTATGGTCGCTGAATCCGACATCGGCGGCGCGCCGTTGTCGGTCACGGAGAAAACCACTGTATCTAAACCGACGAATCCGGTCGGCGGAGTCCATTGGTATGTCGTGTCGGCCAGGGATCCGCCTGCCGGGCCGCTTACCACTTTGTAAGTCAAAATCTGGCCAGCGTCCGGGTCTGTAGCCGAAAGAGTGAGTTGGCACGTTTGGCCGGCTAAGACGTTACTGGTTCCTTTAATCGCAAGAAGGGGTTTGTGGTTAACGGCAGAGCTCTGTATTACGGTGAGAAGGGCGGGCGCGCTTGTGACGGAATCACCCCACTGGTCTTTTATCACGCACGTGTACCGTCCCGCGCTTGAAATTAAAACCGGGTTGATGATCAGCGTATCGCGGGTGGCGTTGGAAACAGGAGCGCCATCCTTCCACCACTGGTA
>DATFYJ010000237.1:0-15474 GCA_035315105.1 Chitinivibrionales bacterium | reverse complement strand
TGAGAGCCTTTTCGTACAAGGCCTTGTCTTTGGATTTCTGGGCGAGGCCGTGATAGTACAGCGGGATTGCGGCAAGTGCCTTGCGCACCTGGTCGCGCGCCTGATCCATGACGACTTTCTGCGAGGCGTTCTTGGCAGACCATTCGCCGTTCGGTCCGTAGAAATCAACAAGCTTTTCCCTGGCGGTGTTCGCCTTCTCGTAATCCTTCTTTATTATAAAGCATTCAACCAGCATCTGCTGCGCTATGGGTGCATCCTTATAAAAAGGAAACCTCTTGAGCGCATACTGCAGGGCGACAATTGCGTCGTCGGTCTGGCCGTGAACCCTGTTCTTCATGCCGATGGTGTAGATCACGTAGTCTTCGTAGGGCCTGCCGCCGACCTTTCTAAAAAACTTCTCAGCTTCTTCAGAACCCTTCGGCATGTCGGAAAAAGCCACCGACATCATCTCAAGAGCCTCTCCGCGGAATTCCTGCTTTGGGTACTCGCCGGCATCGCATTTCTGGATATATTCTTGAAAACACTGGACTGCCTTGTCGAATTCCCCCATGTTATAATAAATATCACCCTTGCGGTACTGGACCATGCCTTGGTTGTCAGGTGAAAGGCCTTCCGGTTTGCACAGTTCCAGGTGCTTGAGCGCCTTTGGATAGTCGTGCTGCATGTAGGCAAAATCACCGAGCCGGAAATGCGCGCTCGACGTGCGTTGGCCGTTGGGAGCCACCCGTATCAGCTGTTCCATGGCCCAGCCGGAGCTGTCGAGTTCTCCCATGACAAGATAGATGTTTCCCATCTGGTAATATGCTTCGTCGATGGTGCGGAAATCGGAATATTCGTGAACCAGCCGGTTGTACATTTTCATTGCTTTTGAGTAATTCGGGATCGGATTGACCGGTTCCTTCCTGCCTTTCGGATTCTTGTCGTATTCGTCCATCTCGCGACCGTATTCTTCGCGGGCCTTTATGTAGCCATCCTGCGCCTGCTGATAATACAGCTGCGCCAGCGTGAACAGCACATCGGCGCATCGGTCGCTTTTCTTGGTGCATCCGGAGAGCAGGTTTTCGTACCGGGCCACGATTTCGTCAAGATTCTGGTTGGCTGCAGGCTTTCCGGCAAAATGTGCCTTCTGCTCTTCAAGCTTTTTAATTTGTTCCAGAATCGCTTTCTTCTTTGCCTCGGTGTCGTCCGCTCCAAATGCACCCTTCCAGGCAACGCCCATTGCACAAACCATTGTAATGCACAGTACCAGCTTTAGCTTGCTCGTTCTCATGAATGCACTCTCCCCTTCCTCGAATCCCCCACTGACGGTTTTTCTGCTTGCAACTGGAAAACCCCTACTTCTTCTCTATCTGCTGGAGTTCTTTTTTCTTCTTTTCGATTTCCTCGTTGATCTTCTCCTCTTTCTTCTTCTGGTCCTCAATCTGCCGCACCTGACCGCCCGACTTCAGCAGGCTCGTCGCCTTCGCTATCGCATATTCCGCGTCCGATATCACCTGGTCCTTCCGCATGAAAAACTTCTTGTGCGACTGCGCCAGCAACGTATAATTGAAAAAGTCCCGGTTCTCCTTAGCAAACTTGTCGTACTCCGACTTGAACGCACCACGCTCCTCGATCGACTTGTCCGTCGGCTTCCGCAGCGCGTTCTTCTTCACCTTCTCCGCCGTCGGCGCAAACTCCGAAGTCGTCTGACCAAACTTCTGCGTACGCGCCTGCAAATCAGCCTCCGTCACGTACTTCACCGTCTTCGTCATGTCCAGGCATTTATCCAGCGCATCGATCGCGTCCTGGTACTTCTTCTGCAGCATCAGCCCGTACCCCTTCAGCAAATACGCCTCAGGCACCAGCGGCGATTCCGGGTGCGCCGCTATCAGCCGGTCCACCGTCTGCAAACACACCGCAGGCTGGTTCACCTTGATCCACGACCACGCCGTCCCCAACAGCGCCTCGTCCCCGTAGCTCGACCCCTCCGGCACCCGCTTGTACGCCTCCACCGCGTTCCGCAGCTCCACCTGCTCGTAATACGCGTGGCCAAGCTTCACGTTCGCCGCGTCCTGCAACAGCTGCGTCGCAGGGTCCTGCGTCGTGTCCGCTATGATGCTCTTCAGGTTCCCTACCGCAGCCTCCATCTTCTTGTTCTCTATGTTGATGATCGCCAGCGTGTACTGCCCGTACAAATACGACGGCGACCCCGCCTTGATCCGGCTCAGCAGCTGCTCCGCAGCATTGTAGTTCTTCCGCAAAAAGTGTATCTCCCCAGCCACATAGTCCGCGTCCGGACGTATATCGCTCTCCCCGTACAGGTTCGTGATGAACGCATGGTTCTTCAGCGCGTCCTCGTATTTCCCCTCTCGGTAGTCGATCGTCTCCAGACCGTACAGGTACTTCGAACGCATCTCCGACGTCGTGTATTCCTCCAGCGCGCTCTTGAACACCGCCCGCGCCGTCTCGTTCATGTACAAACGCTTGTAGCTGTCTCCCATGTAGTACGCTGCCTTGTCGTTCAAATAAAAGTTCGGGTACAACGACACCACCTTCCCGAACGCAAATGCCGCCTCCCAGTATTTCCCCGCCAAATACAGCCGCATCGCCTCGTTGTACGCGTCCATCGGCGCCAATATCAGCTGATCGTACAGCCGCTTCGACTCCCGCTGCTCACGCGTCGGACCAAAGTCCGTCGACAACCGGTGCATCATCGTCAGGCCCCGCTCGTCCTCCTGGCCCGCTATCGGCAGCGCGTACCCAATGTGAACGTCGTAGTTCAGGTAGTTGATCATCTCCGGCAACGGATAAATAAAATTAAAATTGAACCCAACGTACGGTATGTTGTTGTTCGCCCAACCCACCTTCAACCACACCTGCGGGATAAACTGCCACTTCACATGCGCGCTCAGCCGAAACGCCTTCTTCAACTCATACGCCTTCGTCACGTCCGGCGTCGCGTTCGTCCACACCGTGTCCGCCTTCAATAGCCCGGCATACAAGTCCGAAAGCGCGTTGTCCACCACGCCCTCAAAATCAATCACCAGCTTGTCGTTCAACCCCGAGTATCTCACCCCGGCCCGAACGCGCGTCACCCCCACCTGATCCAGCGTCGCTCCCGTGTCGTGCCATATCGGTATCGAAGGCACCACGTCCTGCAAGTTCAGGCTGAAACCAAGGTCCCCGTAACGAAAATGATCCATCGGATTGATGTACACCCCGACGTCCGCACCAACCGCCAGCTGCTGGCTCATCCCAAACTTACTCTCATAACGCAACTTCAGGTTCGTCCCCGCTATGAACCACGGCAATATCCGCCACGAATAATGTCCCACAAACCAGTTGTCACCAAAATTCGCCTCGCCAAGGTCCCGTATCGTGTTCGTAGCATCATTCGGGTCTATCGTCGTCCGGTCTATCGTCGACCCCGTCCCTATCCACGACAACCCGATCGTGTGATTCAACCGGATCGGCACCAAAAACGACATCTCCTGGTACCCCAGCGGCGTCGTCGATCCCGCCTCGTCCATCTCCCACCGGTAAAATCCACCCTCCAACCGATACTGGTTCACCCGGTACAACAACGCCGGGTTCACCAGACCCGACGAAAAATCGCTCAAATCCTCAATGAAATCGGCCTGGAAAAACGGCGCGTCGTAACCTCCGGTCTGACCCTGCGCACTCCCCCACAGCGTCAGCAGCATCCCAACGCTCACAACAAACAACATCCTCGTTATCTTCGTTTCCACAGCCTACCTCGCATGTCTTGAAAAATGTTTCACGCGTTACTTGGTTGGGATGATTTCAACCCGCCTGTTGGTAGCGCGACCCTCAGCTGTGCCGTTCGACGTGACCGGCCTTTCTTTGCCGTATCCCTTTGCAACCATTCTATCAGGCGAAATACCCCGCATGATCAGGTAATCCATCACCGATTTCGCACGCTGATACGACAAGACGAGATTGTCTTGGGCATTGCCGACATTATCGGTGTGGCCTGCTATCTCAATCTTGACATTGGGGTATGCTTCAAGGCTGTTATAAACCTGTTCGAGCACGTAGTAGGACTCTTCAAGAAGTTCGGCGCTCGCGGTCTTGAAATTGACACCGCGCAACGTAAGCTTCTGCTTGATTTCCACCGGCTTCTCGTCGGGACAGCCGTCGTCGTCCTTGAACCCGTTGAATGTCTCGGGCTGGTTCGGACACTGGTCGCTCCCCTTGCAGATCTTGGCGTACTGATTCTGCTTGCCCTGTTCCGCAACCCACGGGTCGCAAATGCCGTCTTTGTCGTTGTCGGGATCGGGACAGCCGTCGGTGTCCTGGAATCCGTCGCGGTCTTCCGGGTCGTTGGGACATTCGTCCTGCGCGTCGTAAATGCCGTCTTTGTCGTTGTCGTAGTCCGGGCATCCGTCTTCGTCTTCGAATCCGTCCTTGTCTTCGGGAACGTCGGGACACTGGTCTATGTCGTCGGGAATGCCGTCGCCGTCGCGATCGCCGACCAAGGCTTCCACCATCTTTTCGGTGATGAGACCGATATCCGTGCCGTTCTCCCCTTTTGCCTTGCAGGCCGACGTTGGCTTGACAAAGTAATTAAAATTCTTCCAGCCCGGCGAAATGAACATCGGGTCTCTCTGAATATTGGTTTCATTCACCACCGCAACCGGATTGAAGGGAAGCCTATTCATATATATATTGTTGAAGATGATGCGGGTCTTCTTGGCCTGAGGGGCGATATAGATGCCGTACTGCTTGTTTTCCATGAGGATGTTGTTGCGGACCAGCACTTCGGTCCGGTGCGCGCAGAAGATTGCGCAGTAACCGTTTTCGAGAATCACGTTGTGATCGATCGAGGTGCGCGTTCCCCTGCTCGATTCCAGAAAAATACCGGTCCACTCGTTCCGGTAGATGATGTTGTTGTTGATATCCGGCAATGTCACCAGGGCGTGGACGCCCGCCCCTTTGTTGTCGATGATGAGATTTCGAACGATGGTGGGCCGCGTGTTCTTGCACAGGATGCCGGTGGTGCCGTTCCTTATTGTGAAGTTGGTGATGGTGCCGCCGTCGGCCCCGATCACACACGGCCCCTTCCGGCCGCCGTCGATAATCGTGGTGAGCATATCTTGACCCATAAGAACGACATTGTCGGCCATCGCGATGTTCTCGTGGTAGACACCGCTCGAGACGAACACGGTGTCGCCTTCGTCGGCCTCACCAAGCGCCGCATGAATGGAGGGAAAATCGTGCGGTACAACGATCTTTCTTCCTGCCAATGACAAGCCGACAAGGACTGCCAGAAGGTACAGAAAGAGCGCCGGTGGGATTTTTCTGCACATCGTGAAGATCCTATCTTTTTGTAAAGTATTAAGGGCTTAAATTACTTGCAAGGCTACGGAAAGTACAATACCGTTTCGGATAAAGCATCAATCAAAATACTATCGGTTGCAAATAGTGTCAAGTTTTTACGCCCCCGTGGTTACCCGGATTTTCTTCGCGCCCGCCCGGTGCTGCCGAAGGCCTTTCCAGGCAAACAGTCGACAACTTCCATCGGCCGATTAAAGGTTCCGTGCACGGTGAAATCGACCGTTTCGCCGCGCGTGTTCACACAGCCACTGGTGGAGAACACAATTGCGTGCACATGACAATAATAAGGTGCAACCCGGGTTTCCGCTGACTATCGCATCTGATGCAAGCATTCAAATAACATACTTCTCAGGCGAAACGCAAGATATTTCTCGGCCAGATTTTTCTATTAAAGATTTTCCCCTTGACTGCGCTTTGCACGCGTTTGAGGAATCATTCCTTTTTGAAAGACCCCGCAGCAAGCTGCGGGGAATGCGCTCGCGTGGGATTCAAAAGGGGGCCGCGGCGGTCTGAAGAAGCGAGAGACGCGCGGTCTGGAATTATTTTACAGCATCGTCATTGCACAGGTCTGAAAAGGCATCCCGCATATGACACCCTCGAAAACGTCCCCTTGCCGCGCTCCCGCGCTCTGCAGCGCGAGGGTGGTTTTTCTCTTCCAGCTCATGGTCGTGACAGAGCTCTTCGGATTCGGAAAGAACAAAGTCGAATACGAACATTTCTCCTGGCGATACTACAATGCCCCGCATTTCGAATTGTTTTTTTATCAGGACCAGGGGGTGTTGCCGGCCATTGCCGCGCAATGGATCGAGAACGACTACGAGGCGCTGCGCAATGATTTTTCCTTCGGCCCAAAAGACAAGCTGCCCGTCATCCTTTATGGAAGCCCCAACAGTTTTGCGCAAACCAATATCGTGAGCGACATACTCCCCGAGGGCGTGGGCGGCTTTACCACGCAGATGAAGAACAGAATCGTGGTTCCGTTCGACGGATCGTACGACGACCTGAGGCACGTTCTTCACCATGAACTGGTGCACGGGTTCCAGTATGCCATTCTCTTTGAGCAATTCGGGAGTTCCATCTTTACAGGGGGCAACGTACTGATGCCGCTCTGGTTCGCAGAGGGCCTGGCCGAATATCTCTCGTCCGGCTGGAACACCGAAGCCGACATGTTCCTCATGGACGCGGTGGTGTACGGATCCGTGGGCCTTCCCGGGCCCGAGCTCGGCGGATACATGGCCTACAAGGGCGGCCAATCATTCTTCGCCTTTCTTGCCGCGTCGCGGGGCGAAAAAATGTTTTCCCTGTTTCTCAAGCGGTTCAGGGATACGAAGAACGTGGAGCGGAGCTTCAAGGAGGTCTATGGAAAGACGCCGGAGGAACTCGGCGAAGAATGGCGCACGGAACTGAGGCGACTTTACTGGCCGGAAATCGGCCGCCGCACGGACCCGTCGAAAAACTCCGTTGCGCTCACCGCGCATGAAAAGGACCGCGACAATTTTAACCTCAAGCCGCGGATCTCCCCCGATGGAACGAAGATCGCCTATTTTAGCGACCTGCGGGATTACACGCGCATTCTGGTGTGCAACGGCAAAGGATCGATCGTCGGGGAGGTGGGCGCATCCGGCTACGCGGGCAGCTTTGAATCCTTCCACCCGTTCAGAAGCGGCATGTGCTGGTCTCCGCAGAGCGACAAGCTGGCCTTTGTTGCGAACAACAACGGCAGGGACCAGCTCAGAATCGTCGACATCAAACGCAAAAAACTTGTTGCGACGTTCCAGCCCGCCCTGACGTCGTTGTTCGCGCCCGACTGGTCTCCCGACGGCTCGACCATTGTGTTCTGCGGGGTTGACAAAGGATACTGTGACCTGTTTCTTTACGACCTTCGCTCGCGCTCGCACGCGCGCTTGACTAATGACATTTTTACGGAAGGCGACCCGCGTTTCACGCGCGACGGAGCGGGCATCGTGTTTTCGCGGCAGGACACCTGCGGCTCTCCGAGCCGGGCGCTGCGGGCCCGCGGCGCGCAACCGATGCAGCTGTGGTACCTGAAGCTTGCCGACCGCAGCCGAACCCAGCTCACGTTCTCGCCCGGCAACAAGAAGGCGCCGTGCTTCTCCGCCGACGGAAAAACGCTGCTGTACGTATCGGACAGAAACGGCATGGACAATATTTATGCGGCGCCGTTTGCGAGCCCCGACAGTGCGCGTGCGCTCACCGACGTGATCGGCGGCATTTCGAGCCCCGACGCCGCGCGCGATTCCTCGACGCTCGTGTACTGCCTGTTCCAGAAAGGCGGATGGGACATCTGGCGCATGGCGGACCCCCTTGACAAAGTGCTGCCGAGGCTTCCGGAGAAAACGAAATGGGTTGAATCGTGCGACGACACCACGGCGCCCTTTTTCCTGCGCGCCGCGCCGGGGGACACCGCGGTCCCGCACGTGAAAAAGGAAGCTGCCGCCCCGCATCGGGATCGCGCGATCCATGCGCCGCGCCCGAAAGTGAGCGAGGAAACGATCGACGATATCTCGGAACGCGACACGGCGCACGTGCAGCCCCGGAAGGACTCCGCTCTTGTCAAGCGCCCCGACTCTTCTTCGTCAACCACGCCCCCCCCTGCGGCCCTGGCCACGACCATCGGCGCCGACACCGTCACCACAAGCATGCCCCGCCCGGTCCCCAGGTTCGACACCGTCCAGCCGCGTCCGTACCGCCTGCGGTTCACGCCCGACATCGTCTCGGTCGGCCTGGGGACAAACGCGTACTACGGCTACGGCGTGGCGGGCCAGATTGCCGCCGTGTTCACCGACCTTATGGGAAACCACCAGATCGCGGTCATGGGCGACATCGAGGGCAACCTCGCGGAGTACACCCACCTGTTCGCCTCGTACCTCAATCTGGAACGCCAAATCAACTTCGGCGGCGGCGCGTTCTTCAACAGAGAATTCACCGCCGCGAACATTTTCGGCGATTCACTCTTTTTCGACACCGACGAAGGGCTCATGTTCCTGGTGAGGTTTCCGTTCTCCATGTTCACCAGGATCGACGTCGAAGGGTTTTACGAGAATCTCTTCCGCGCCCCCTATCTCTACGATACGACAACCGGATCGCCTGTGGTCGACACAGGCCGCGGCAGTCGCACCATCAACATGTTCATGCCCTCGGTTTCCCTCATCTACGACGACATCCTCTGGGGTATCACCGGGCCGCTCAACGGAACGCGGGGGCAGGCGCGTGTGATCGTCTCCCCGCCGATCAAATTTATCGATGCCTCATTCGCATCGTTCGACGTCGACCTGAGGCACTACTGGCACCTGTTCAAAAGATTTGTATGGGCAAACCGGCTCGCGTTCGGGGCCAGCATGCCGCTTCGGAACGGGCCGAACGCCCGCAAGTTCTTCCTCGGCGGCGACGAGAACTGGCTGCTGTACAATTACAACGCGGCCGCCTACCAGGCGAACACCGACAATTTCTTCTATTCGGACATCATCGTGCCCCTGAGGGGCTGGGACTACCTCGACATCATCGGGACAAGGTACGCGGTTGTCAATACCGAATTCCGGTTCCCCTTCCTCAAGGAAATGACGCTCGTGTGGCCGCTGCCCCTTACGCTGCGGTACGTCAACGGCGCTTTCTTCACCGATGTCGGCAATGCGTGGAACCCGGACGAACAGTTCAGGAACGTGCCGCTGCCGAAGCAGGTGTACGGGGGCGTTGGAGGCGGATTGCGGGCGAACCTCGGGATTTTCGTGCTGCGGTGGGACAGGGCGTGGAAAACCGACTTCGCGACGTTCTTCGGGCCCTGGAAGGACTATTTCTCGCTGGGCGCGGAGTTTTAGCCCGGAAGATTCCCAAAAAGCAAACTCGCCGTTTCCGTTGTGCGCCTCCGTCGGCGCGGAAACCCGCCCGTGCCGCCTGTCGAGAAATCGCACGGGCGCTTCCCGGTGCCGGAAAGCGCCCGTTGGGTGCGGCGATCATGTCGGACCCGAGCGTTATTTTTTTCTTGCGCCCATCTCTATCACGCGGTAAACGCGGGACTTGGAAAGCCCGAATTTCCTTGCGATCTCGGCCCCGCTTTTCCCGGCCTTGGACAAGGCGCGGATCTTCTTGTTGCGCTGTGGGTTTGTGGCCCACCTCGATTCGATGCCGAATCTCTTCCGCATCTGCTGGACCGCCTGCCGGGTCACCCCGAGCTTGAGTCCAATTTCCTCGTCGGTCCCGAGCTTCTTTTGCAAATGCACGAGCTGGACTTTGTTAATCTTAACCATTCGGACGCCTCCCTTGACGCTAATATCGTGGTGAACTTGAAAAAATCATGTGAATGATCGGATTCGGAATGGAGCGGTCTGCCTCGCGGGCCGCGTCGGCATGCCGGGAATAAAATCATTTCCGCTCACAGCGCAGTCAAGATGGTTCGGCAACAACGTGCGGATACAGGAGCGACGGATGTGTCAATGCCATATGTCAACCGCTCCGGTTCGGCCGAAAGTCGGTGTGATCGATGAGGTGCTCCGCAGGAAAAACCGGATTCCTGTCCAGGACACGCCCACGTTTCTCTATTCGCTGAGCAACGCGCTGTCGCTCGCCGGCGCGACCGCCGACGGTCTCCTGTCGCGCCTGCACGGCTGCATGGAACGGGTCCGAAGGAATTTTTCACAGTGGATCGAGGAATGGACGGCGGATACGCGGTGAACATTGACAAAAGCTACAGAAGGCTGCGTCGGGCGGATACAATAAAAAAGGGCAGGAACCAGTCACTGCCCTTTTCAGATACTACGCCGAGGCCGCGCAGGAGGCCCTTCTTACCTCGTTAATCTTCTTATCTCAGATTCTCCACCACGACCTTTATGGGCACCGACGAACCGCGGTATACAATGTAAATGCCATGGGGTAAAGCCATTCCCCTGAGCGCAGACATCGAGGAAATCGCCCCAAGAAATCTGCCGTCGATCGAATAGACCTTTCCGGCCGCTCCCCTGTTCGCGTCTGCTGCCGGCAATGACCTGATCGGATTATTGACCCCCAAGGCGGAACAAGACTGCGCGTTGGCGATCGTCACTGGAATGTCGGCGCTTATCAACTGCGCACTCTGGGCCGACGTCGCGGTCAGGGTGACTTTGTTCAAGCCGCTGCACAGGCTCGAAAACGGGACCGTCTTTGTAATGACGTTGCCCAGCGGGTCTGCGGTAAGGTTGGAATCGAGCACGACCACGGTCTGCGATCCTCCGAATGAAAGCGACACATTGTCCTGCTGGTTGGGCGCGGTGAAGAACATCTCCGCGGTAATGGTCACCCCGGCGTCGGTGGTTGCGTTGTAGCTCGCCTTGTCGGTCTTGAAATTGCATACCACGTCCTGGTTGGCATTCGTAACGCTGTCGATCTTGACGGTGGGAACAAAATATTCCTTCCAAATCTTCTGCTGGCCAGCGCCGATACTGGCGGCCGAAAAAAACATCTTCGAAACCCCCGCCCAAAGCTCTATGTAGGGAAGCGCGGTGTTGGTGTTGCTGTTGTTGTCGGTGTTGAGGCTCTGCGGGTAGCCCCATGTCCACATCTTGTTGCCTATGGTCTGGTCGTTATTTGAAACGCGGATGATACCTTCGCGGTTGTCGTGATTGATCACGCCCCAGAACGTATTGAGCGGCGTTGTCGCGTCGGGCCAGGCATATAAGATGCCCATGTCCGGCCAATTCTTAAACCATCTGAGTTTGTTGAAAACAAAGACATCGCCGCCGACATTCTGTTCCTGGCCCCGGCACGCGCCATAGCCTCCCGGGATGTCGACGTTCTTGACAGGGGAGACTATTTCCGCGCCCGCCGTGCACCTCGGATCGGTTTTCGACGAACCGGGCGCCAGCGTGCAGCAGGTCCAGTATTCGAAATTCTTTGACTGTGCCGCCGGGTTGTTCAGCACCACGCCGAAGTCGATGCAATTCTTTCCGGATATTATTGAAATAGTGACGGTGCATTCGATGCCCGTGGCGCCATAACCGAACTTGCCCGGATGGCCGGCGAAATTCACCGTGTCCTTCTGGCTCATCGAAATGGTGACCGTGTCCGCGGTCTGCTTGACAACCTGGAACAGCCATGGCCTCAGCCAGAACTTTCCATGCTCGGGCTCGGAAAACGTCGGCATTATTCCGGCATAAACCATGAGCCAGTTGTAGTAAAAATTGCCGGCATTTATTCCATAAGGCACCCCGCAGGGCGTGGTATACAACTCTTCATGGTTTGTCGGCTTGTACACCATGGAAACAATTCTGCCGCCGAACTCGGGCACAACAATGATTTTCAAATATTCATTGTCAATCACCTTGCAGTTGAACGTTTTTACCACCCTTGTGTTTCCCTGGACCGAGGCCAACCCGTAATCGGCATTGACGGAATACGTGTTGGAGTGCCACGTCGTGGTCGAATCAATCATCGTGACTGCGGGAAAAGTAGACGTGCACGCCGCAAGCACGCACAGACAGCAGAAGCGCAAATAATCGCTTAAACGAAGCCGTCGAAGAAACCCAGTGAATTTCATACATTCCCTTCCCAGTCCTCAATATTGACGTTTTAAAGACGATAACAGCTTTTAAATATAAGAAGATTCCGGCGAGTTTGCAAATATTATAAAGGAAGGTCGGCTTGTGTTCGAGCGATACTGAGTGGTGCAGGAAAGATCCACCAAGATTCTGAATTACTTTTGTCAAGCAACACTATCCCTTTTATCAAGCCTCCTCGCGGTTTCAATTCTTTTTTATTTCATCCCATGCAGCTGCAAGTTTCTCAGGCCACTTGGCCTTTATTTTGGTCAAAATTTCCGGGTCAAGTATTGACTTGAAAAATGTTTTGACTTCGCTGAGGTTGGCTCCCGTAAGGTCGGCCTCCCGAAGGTTGGCTCCACGAAGGTTGGCTCCCTGAAGGTCGGCTTCCTGAAGGTCGGCGTCCGCAAGGTTGGCTCCCGAAACGTCGGCTTCCTGAAGGTCGGCATCCGCAAGGTTGGCTCCCGTAAGGTTTGCTCCCTGAAGGTTTGCTCCAACAAGGTTGGCATCTACAAGGTATGCTTCCTGAAGGTTGGTTCTCTGAAGGTTGGCTCCCTGAAAGTTGGCTCCCAAAAAGTTGGCGCACTCAAGGTAGGCTCCCTGAAGGTTAGCTCCCTGAAAGTTGGCTCCCGAACACTTGACTCCATGAAATTTAGCTTTCTCAAGGTGGGCTCGCCGAAGGTCGGCACCCTGAAGGTTGGCTCCCTGAAAGAAGACTCCCTGAAGCTTGCTTCCCTGAAAGTGGGCTCCGCTAAGGTCGGCTCCCCCCAGGTCGGCGAAGTGAAGGTTAGCTCCCCCAAGGTAGGCTCCGTGAAAGCTGGCTCCACCAAGGTAGGCGCCCAGAAGGTTGGCCCCTTGAAGCCTGGCTTCCTGAAAGTTGGCTTTGTCAAGATTGGCATTCTTAAGGTTGACCAGCCGGAGGTCGGCTCCCTGAAAATTGGCCCCCCGAAGGTCAGGTACAACGTTCGGGTTCTCTTCTCGCCATGTGTTCCACTGTCCTTGACCTGATTTCAGTATGTCAATTTGATTTTGATCTTGCGAAACCGCTTTCATCGAGAGCAACAGCAGTACAGCAAAAACGCTCTTGAAGCTCATCATAATTCCATCTCCGTGAACGTGTGGGTTATGAAGGCAGCTTGAAAGGTAATATATGAATTGCCCTGTCGACCTTGCAAGGTGAATTCCCTGGCAGAGGGTTCACCTTCACCTTTCAAGGCCATTATTCATTGCAGGGCGCACGGGTGGTATTAGTTAATTAATTTCCATTTCTAAAATTCTTCACGGGATAATTGAAGACCCCCGCAGCAAGCTGCGAGGAAAAGGCAAAAGATATAATTATTTGCGCGAAGCGCGACTACCATACCTTAGGGAACGAAGTGACATAAGGCAAAAATTATTATTGTAAAGCACGAAGTGCTATTTCTATAGCTTAGGGAATGTAATGACAATGCGCTCGCGTGGGATTCAGGGGAAAAACACGCACTTCTGGTCAGCTTTGCGGGAAATAAAACCCGGTCATTTTTTGACGTTTTTCAATTCTTCAATGTCGGCAATATCCTGAGGTCTACCGGAAGCTTTCTTGTTCTTGAGCAAATCAGGTTTTGACAAGTAAAAAGCGGTTACTTTGCCGTAAGATCCCCTGATCCTGTTTTCCCAGGCCTTTTCAAATGAAACCCCGCTTATCGCATTGATCAGTTCAATCATGACCGGGGACACGCCCATTCTGATGATCTTACCTTGCTCTGAAAAGGCAACATCTTCGAGACTGTCGTCAGGGAAGCCAAAGTGATTAAGTGCGCTTCTGAGGTTGCGGATGTTTTGAGGAGTATTCCGAAAGAGAATATCGAGATCTTTGGTGGTTCGCACATACCCGTGAAAGGCTACGGCATAACCTCCCACAATGATAAAGTCAACGTTTCTTTTGTTTAGTAACTTCAAGAACTCTTCGAAGTCTTCGTGGATATTCATAATGAAAAACTTTTGCCGAATCTCGGCGCAAGTCCTCTAAAAGTGAAAGCCTCTGGTTGGGAGTCAGGTGTTTCGTTGCCCTCGCACCGCGAAGGTTGTCCGTAAGACTACCGACTGAAAGAACTCTTTGCAGTTTCATATGAATAAATTATATCTGTGTGAAGCCGGCGATGCAATTCCTTTCTTGAGTGGAGGAAAAAAGAAAGATGGTTTTAGCAGATCACCGATTACAGGGGATTTGAAAATACCTTTCATTTCCTCTATGGGCGCGATGGAGAATTTATAGCCCTCGACGCTATTTCCCCTGCTCTTTTCCCTCCGGCCACCCATGCCAATTAGGTCTCTTGATTTGTGCAAGCAGAACATTATCAACAACCCAATCTTTCTTTGTATCATTCCACACCGTTGCAAGTTTTTCAGGTGAATTGGCCTTTATTTCCGACAAAACTTCCGGGTCAAATTTCGCTTTGTAAAATGATTTCGCATTGTTAAGGGTGGTTCCCTGAAGGTCGGTTTCCCGAAGGTCGGCTCCCTCAAGGTTTGCCCCCTCAAGGTCGGATTCCTGAAGATCAGCTCCTTTAAGGTTGGCCCCAGTAAGATCGGCTTTCTGGAGGTTGGTTTTCAAAAGATCGGCTTCCTGAAGGGACGCTCCCTGAAGGCAGGCTCCCCCAAGGTTGGCTTCTACAAGGTAGGCGGATTGAAGGTTGGTTCCCCGAAGGTTAGTCCGTTGAAGGTTGGCTCCCGAAAACTTGGCTCCCCAAAGGTAAGCTCCATAAAGGTTGGCCCCAAAAAGGTTCGCATTCGAAAGGTTGACCCCATGAAGCTTGGCTTTTTCAAGATTGGATTCCGAAAGGTCAGCTCCCTCAAGGTTGGCTCCCTGAAAGTAAACTCCCCCCAGGTCTGCTCTGTGAAGCTTGGCTCCACTAAGGTTGACTCCAAAAAGGTCGGCGAAATGAAGGTTGGCTCCCCCAAGATTGGCTCCTTGAAGATTCGCTCCCGCAAGGTAAGCTCCCTGCAGCTTGACTCCTTGAAGCCTGGCCCCCTGAAAATCGGCTTTCTCAAGGTTGGCTTTCTCAAGGTTGGCCAGCCGGAGGTCGGCCCCCTCAAAGTGAGGTATACTACCTTTGTTCCTTTCTCTCCAATTATTCCAATTTCCCACTCCGGATTTTAGTATGTCAATCTGATTCTGCGACGCCGCATTTATGGCAAGCAACAGGAGAAAAGCACATGCGCTTTTGAAGCCAATCACAATTCCTTCTCTGTGAACTTGTGGGTTTTGAAGCAACTGGAACCCTAATATATCAATTGCCTTAATGACCTTGCAAGATGAATTCCTTGGCAAGGAGTATTCCTTCACCTGTCAAGGAAATTATTCTCTGCAGGGCGCGCCGGTGGGAATTGAATAACCTAAATGCCCATTTTCAAATTTTTTCACGGAAACATTCAGAGGTCGCCAATGGAACTTCTATACAGGGGATTGGAGAATACCTTGAGATTCCTTTATGGGCATAACGGAGAGATTATAGCCATAAACGCTATTTTCCTTGACCTTTTTCCTCCGACCACCCATGCCAGTCAGGTTTCTTGATCTGGTCAAGGAGAGAATAATCAATAACCCAATCTCTTTTTTCGTCATCCCACA
>DATFYJ010000236.1:0-11283 GCA_035315105.1 Chitinivibrionales bacterium | reverse complement strand
CTTCCTTGTTGACAAGCGGCGCCACCACCTTCTCTTCCACATAGTAGGACGTGGTGGGAAACACGCTGTTGTTGAGGTACTCGTCGTAGTTGTCGCCCTCGCCCTTGTAATTGGCGATGTGGCGCTGCTGCTGCGAGCCCGTCTTGAAGAACCGGTTCATCACCATCTCGTTGTTGATGAGCTTGCGCAGCGCGAACCGCTGGTCGTGGTTGAGCTTTTCCACGTTGTAAAGGATCGCGAAAAAGCACGTGGCGATGCTCGACTTGTGGAAATACTGCATGCTGTCGCCCAATATCGGCGACACGGCGCCGAACGGCGTGGAGAGCAGCGTGTTGATGTTGCGATTGCGGAGTTCGGTGGTGTAGGTGCTGTTGTCGATGAACGGCTTGAGGACAAAGTTGGTGATGTGCGCAATGCCGTCGGGCATCTTGTGGAAGAAGATCACGTCCTCGTATTCGCCCGTGAGCAGATACGGGCCCGTGCCGATGTTGTATGCGGGCGCGTCCATCTCCGAATTCGCGGGCAATATCTTGAACGAGAGCACCTCCTTGATGTCGTCCTCGCTCCACATGCGGTCGCCCTTGAACTGGAACTTTATCTCGTTATTGTTGTCCGGTCCGGAAAACGCGAAATCCGGGATCGCCTGCGACACCAGAATGTAATCCGGTGACAGGCTGCCGAGCTTCTGGATGCGGCGCAGCGTGAATGAGAGGTCCTGCGCCGAGAACACCACGTCCTGCTTCGGGGCGATGGTGGCCTTGTTCTTCTCCATGGTCACGTTCCAGCTCGAATGCCATTTCTTCCCCTGCTTGAGCCGCACGGTCACCACGCCGGCCTTGTCGATGCCCATGTACTCGCCCAGGCCGTCCTCGTAGGTGATGCCGCTCGGGTTGGCCGACACGTTGAACAGGCCGTCGAACACCACTTCGTCAAGCTTGTCGGCAATGGGAATCGGGCTCGGCACGTGCGGGTCGATGCGCGGTTTCTGGTGCGCAATGTACGGAATCACGATGCTGTCGGCCAGGTTCCTGCGGAACACGAACCAGTACACGGCAACGCCTGCCGCGGCGACGAGGACTGCAAGGATGATGATGATCGCTTTTTTCATGGAACACCCTTTCTGTTTTCCATCATGAAAAGATTCACCGCAAAGGCGCAGAGATCGCAAAGAAATCAAGTACTGATTTAATTCAACAAAATTCTCTTCTTTGAGTCCTTTGTGACTTTGCGGTGATGTTGTCTTCTGTTCTTAAACTGTCAACCTAATTCTTCTTTATAATCGGCTTCTGCACCATCACGCTCACCGTGAACGGCTTGAACGCGTGATAGGAAAAGTTGACTTCAAGAATGTTGTTCTGGTCCTTGTTCATCTGCACCGGCGTGATCTGGCATTCATAGTCGTTCGACGCGCTCGGCGCGGTGATGGAGAACCTTCCCTCGTTCTTGAGCTGCTTTTTGTTAAGCAATATCTCGTCGTACCACTGGCTCGCGCCCGCGTTCTGGGAGATTTCCTTGGGAAGCTTGATGTTCACGTCGTACACCGGGAAATTCGCATCGGTCGGGATATCCACGTTGAGCCGGATGTAATACTTGTTCTTCCCCTTGCGGTTGTCGGTGATGGGAAGCGCGAACACGCGGCGGTACTCCTTCGGCTTGGAGATTCGCTTGGCCGACTGCGGGTTGCATTCCGCAACCCGGATCTTGAGATCCTTGTCGTCACCCTTGTAATGGTTGCCGTGCGTCACCACGGCGCGCGCCTTGAGCACGCCGTCGTTTTCCGGGTCCTTGATGAACTGCTCATAGCAAAGCTTGATGGCCTTGGCCGGGAAATCGAAATCCTTGAGCTTGGCAAGGTCCGCGATGAGCGCGTCCTTTTTCTGGAGCAGGTGGTTCTGCGATCCGGAAGAGAACGTTATATTGTACGCGGGCAGGAATACGGAATCCGAGTAGAGCGAATCCACGTTCTCCAGAACGCCCACCTTTTCCTCGCAGAACTTGTTCACTTTTGCGCGGGTGAGCCGCTCTACGCCCGAGTACAGCGAATCTTCCAGATCGCGCACCGCCGCCTGCTTGAACGGAAGTATCGCAGTAGGATTGAGGAACGTGTTGTCGGTGTGCAGAGTCCGAAGTCCGCTCTCGGCCTGGGCCCAGGCATTGGCGGAAAGCGACGACTTGATGGACTTCATCTGCTGCTCGATGGCCAGCCTGTCGAGGTCGCGGTACTTGTCGATCAGGAACCCGAGTTGCTTTGCCTGCGCGAGCAGGCCGACCATTGACCGGAAGTCGCCCTGGGCCTTGAACATGTTCACCTGCTGGACAAGGATTTCGGCCTGGTGGCATTCGCTGAGGTGAAGAGCAACCTCAGAGCCGAGTTTCGCGATCTCCGCGTTGAATGCCAAGGCACATTTGTATCCCGCGAACTTGCCGTACTGGTCGTCCATTTTTGCGGGAATCGCGTTCTGCACCGCGGTGAGACGCGCCACCACGCCCTTAAAGAAATCGTCGGAGGGCATCTGCGGCCCGTCCTTGACGTATTTGGCGATGCGGTCCATGGTGTCCTTGAGGGCAAGAAGCGTCTTGGCCCTTGCGTCGAAATCGGCAACGAACTTCGTCATCTGGGCAAGGTCCTGCGGCACCGCGATGTCGGCCTTTTCGTGCAGGGTGACCAGGCGTCCAAGGGCGGGCGTAAAGTACAGAGCGCTGTCGAACGGGGTCACGTCCTCCTTGCCCGAAATGCGCATGGCAAGGAACGGCATCACTTCTTCGAACCTGTTCTTGAGTACGCGCTGGCTTTCGTTGAAAACATTTGGCGCGAGAATGCTCTTGTTTGCAAAGTACGCAATGAAACCGTCGAGATGCGCCATGAACTCGGACGGGTTCTGGCGTGACGCTTTCTCCTTTGCAAAGAAATCGAGCGCGGCGAGGTATGCCTTCTGGAAGTTCATCTCGTCTTCGAGGTTTGCGCGGAGCTTCCGGTAGTTCTGATATGCAGGGTCCGTCGAGTTCACGATGCGCGCCGGAAAAATGCTCTCGATGGCGAGCAATTCCTTGTACACAGCCTCGAGCGCAGCCTCGTGCCGCTTCACTGTGTCGGCCGCAGCGGCGAAGTTGAAACCGTCAAGCTGCGTGGTCGAGCCGATGCCCTTGTACGCGTTCCTGTCGACAATGTTTTTTGCGAGCGTCGAATTGTATTCGGAAGCCTTGGTCTCGAACTTGAACCGCCACTGCGGAGCATAGCGGTACTTAATGTGCAAGACGAAATCCTCTCCGCCCACTTCCATAAACCAGTAAAAAGCCGGCGACCTTGTGTTGATCGCGTACACGCTGATGGAATCGGGCCACAGCGTCTCGTCCTTGATCTTTTCGCCGGGCGTCTTATTGTTCGCGTAGCTGTTGGAGAAGAAGCTGGTCATTTTCTGTTTCGACGGGACATTGAGCACGAGGTAGAAATTATCCTCGGTGGGTGCCGGGAACGCAATGACGTATTTCTTCTGTTTTTTGAGCTCGAAGTCCTTCTTGTCGTTCTTGAGCTCTATGTATCCCTGCTCGACGCCGGAGAGGTCGGGCTTCGGCTTGAGTTGGGCGTACGGCGCGCAGGATATGAGGACAAGCGCCAGGGTCGCAAGTGATGCGCCAAGGTATTGAAGAACCTTTGAATTCATCCGGAACTCCTTTGCAATGGAATGGGGGTATATGCCAGGGTTCGTAAACCGGGATTTATTAATATAACAATCGCCTGAGAATAAGGCATTTTTTGCAATATCAATTCCAATACAATATTAATCAATATTAGTCAATATTAGTCAAAACTTGGGCGTTCCCCTCCCCCTCGACTTCGCTCGGGGTCGGGTCGGTCTCCCTCCGGGCTCGGCTGTTCGTCTCGTTGCCGCCTGATCCCTACCGCCTTTGGCTAGGGATCAGGCGGCAATTCGCTCTGGCTCACCCTCCGGTCCACCTAACGCGCGTAAACTGAGATCTGTTCAGTCAAGCAGTAATATTTGCGCCATGCAAGATTTCTATGAAGCAGTACAATAAAGTCCAAAATTGTCAAGCACGTGTCGATTGTGAAAGATTCCCGCTGCCAAGCGCCAGGCAGGACTGGAAAAATGGTCCCGCCGTGGCGGGATGCCGCCCGGACCCGGCCCTGTGGGCCATAGGGCCGAGGCGGCCCGAGGCCGGAGGCCGAGACCATCGGCGCAACCCGCCCACCAGGACGGGCCGGTTACACGGCCGCCGCCGCAAAGCGGCGGGGCGCCCATATCTTTTATCCAGCGACGAATAATTTTCGATTACTTTACATAAGAGCAGCAATAATCCGTCAATTGCGACACTTTGAGCTTGAATTTTGAATTCGCGGGTACGTCGAACGTTTTTCCTGCACCAACGGTTTTCCATTCAGAACTTCCGGGCAGCTGCACCTGCAGGCTTCCGGCCAAAATCTCCATTAGCTCTCTGTCGGCCGTGCTGAATTCGTAATCACCCGGCGCCATGATGCCCAGCGTTTTCCTTTCCCCATTTGCAAACAGCACGGTCCTGCTGGTCACCTTGCCGTCGAAATAGACGTTCGCCTTCTTGACAACTGCAACATTTTCAAATTTGTCCATGATGATTCCTCCGGTGAAAAGTGTGTAACCTTGCCGGCATTGTTCTTTTCTGCGGACCAGAAAAGATACGCTGCGGACGCGAGCCAGCGCTAAAAATTTTGCATGATCCCCGCCGGGCATCGTAAAGCGCGGTCCCGGTCTGTACGTTTGACTCAACCGGCACGATGGCGTATATTTACGCATGAAACAATTGGCCTTCGCGATGCCACAACGGCGTCAGGTGATGCTTTGGCTCCTTTCCCGGAAAGAACCCGTGTGAAACATCTGCTTCTGCTGGTCGTTGCCGCCGCCGCATGCTGCGCGGGCGATGGTTCCCTCCCCGATTCCATTCATGCGCAGGTGTGGGGCGGCGCGCAGGTATCAGACCAGGCCCCGGCCGGCATTAAAGGCCTCGAGTCGGGCATGCTTGACGCGTGGATGGCGCATTGGTTCACCGACGCGGTTTTCTGCCGTCTGTACGTGAGGGGAACGCCGTCCTTCCAGACGCCGTTTGTCGAGGAGGCTTCGCTCGGATACCGCCACGCGGATTTTACTGCAAAGGCCGGGATGCTTTCCACCCACGTAGGCCGCGCCATGCTGTACAAGCCCTTTTCCGTGTTCAACCAGTTCACGCGCACATCGGTGGTGTGGGATTCCTACGGTTTCGGGTTCGGGCTCGACGCCGGACTTGGCGCCATGCGGCTTGCTGGTGCCGCCACGCTTAATACCCGCGAAAACGGCGCCGCCCATGTCCTGTGGACGGCCGTGAACAACGCCGCGGTGTGCGAGCGCGTGCTGGTCGGGGTGCAGACGGCCAATCTAGACAATGGGGATAACGATCTCACGCTGGGCGACGATTTCACGCTGTCGCTAAGGCCCTTCGATCTGCATGCCGCCGCCCAGTACACGGCGTATCAGGGGTATGGAAACCCCACCATAAAACCCGGGCGGCTTGTCGAGGGTTTTCTCGAGGCGCGCTGCATTCCCGCGGCTCCGCTCACCCTGAGCGCCGAAGTTTTCTACGAAAACCTTGAAAAGGGATATCTGTTCGTAAGCTCGCCTTCGAACCAACTCGAGTATCTGTTCGAGTCGGTTCTGTGCGGTGTTGACGCGCAATACATGCCGATATCCTGGCTCGGCATGTACGCAGGGTACGAGTATCAGCGCAACGGGTCCACGGGAATGCATGTTCCGCAGGCGGGGATCGCCCTTGAGCCTGTTGCCCGCGAGACGCTTTTGCGCGTCGGATGGGAATCGTCGATCACGGGCGCAGCAATGGTGCACCGGATTACCGGTGTTCTGTGGTTCGAGTATTGAAGGAGCGGGTCATGACCTCTCGGCTCTGCCTCATAATTCGTAGAAGGAAACGCGTCATTGCCCCAATCATGGCCGCGGCGCTGTCGCTCTGCATCTTGACATGCAGTAATTCCTTTGTCCCCATGGAAACCGCCACCTCCACCCCCATAGTGGCCGTGACCTTCGACGACGCCGATTCCTCCATCTACACCACCGGCTTCAGGCTCATGCGCGCAACGGACACCACCTGGACCGCCACCCATTTTTTTCCGGTCAGTTTTATCGGCCAGTCCCGAAACATCACCCTCGACGAGGAAAAGGAAATGGAGCGGGGCGGTTGGGAAACCGGCGGTCACGGCGCCACGCACGACAACCTCTCATCGCTCCCGCCCGACACGATGAATGCGCTTGTCAAGGCCTCCTACGATTTTCTCGTGCAGAACGGACTTTCCCACCAGAGCTACGCCTATGCATCGGGCATGTACAACGACACGGTGAAGGCGGTGGTCGCCAAGTACTTTGAAAACATTCGGACCTCGCACGACTACTATTACCTCGACGGCGTCAACCGGCAGGAACTGGGGTATTTCGCGGTGGAGGGGGGATTTACCAGCGACGACATCATCGTGCGCGTAGAGGATGCCATGATGCTCGGCGCGCCGCTCGTGGTGATCGGCTTTCACATCATCCTGCCCGATTCGGCGCCGCCGGTGCCCACCTACTATGTGAAGGAGTCCGCGTTTCGCGGCTTTCTATCGTACCTTGCGCAGCAGCACCTGAGGGTGATGGGTATACGGGATGCGATGAAAATTCTGTGCGGATCGTAGCGGAAAACCATTGCAGGACGGGCGCGGACCGCGGGTAACATCATGCCGCCTTTACCGCTCGCTTTTCTCCTTCACCGAGGTCATTTCCTTTTCGTAAAGAGCAAATATTTCGTTCTTATAGTTGTCGGGAAGCCTCGTCACCACGATCATGGTTTCTTCGGTGGTGTTGTAGTCGATCTGGTTGAAGAGAATGATAATCGTGCCCGCCGAAGGGCTCTCCATGCGGATCAGCTTGTTCTTTTCAAACTCCACCACTTCCCACGTGTTTCTGGTGGTGAACCCTTTGAATTCGCATACACTCTCAAACAGGACACCCTTGCCTTCCTTCACCTTGGACGTGATGTTCACCTGCTTGTAGAGATCGGGATACAGCGCGGGATAGGAAGCGAAATCGGACACCACCGAAAACACCTTGTCGGGCATCGCGGCAACGGGAATCCGTTTCTCGAACACATAGGTCTTGTCGCATCCGCATAGTGCGCAGATGCATATCGCACCGGCAGCCAATGGCAGTAATTTCCACATCATCCCCGTCCTTATCTCGTCCCCCTATTAATTATAGCCCTTGTTCTTTGTAAATTGCCACATCTTTTTATGGGCAACACGCGGCGGCAAACGCCATGCTATAAATTAAGACATCTCGGTAAAAAACTCAAGGGACATGATTTATATTTCATTCTTGATTTATGCAACCATCCTCCAATCCAGCCGACCAGAGCGGCATCATTCCTCTCGACCTTGTCAGCGGAAGCGCCTGGGTCATTGGCTCGATCCTCGGCAGAACATGGCGGTTCTCTCTTACCGACACCAGTACAATAAACCCGTTTAGGGACCAAGACAAGGGCGTCATCTACTGTTTCTGGCACGAGCACATCCTGCCGCTCGCCTACATCTTCCGCGGGGTCGGCGTCACCGCCGTGATCTCGGCAAGCAGGGACGGCGACCGCGCGACCGCGGTGGCGCAGCGCTGGAACCACGACACGATACGCGGCTCGTCGTCACGGGGGCAGGTGGCAGTCGTGCGGCAATGCATGCGCGCGCTCGCGGCCGGCAGGAACGTGGTGATCATTCCCGACGGCCCGCGCGGTCCCCGGCAGCAGGTGAAGCAGGGCGCGGCCATGATCGCGCTCTTGACAAACGCGCCAGTCTTCCCGGTCCTCGCCGTTCCCGGGAGCGCCTGGCGCCTCAAATCGTGGGACCGCTTCGTGATTCCCAAGCCGTTCACGCACATCACGGTCGATTTCAAGGAACCGCTGCACCCGTCGCAGTTCGCAGGGGGCGAAAACAGGGCCGAACTGTTCACCCGGCGCCTCCAGGAGGCGCTGACGCCATGACGCAGCCGTCAACGTGGCCGGATGGCGTTTTTGTCCTTGTCCCCTCGTACAAGGCGGCGGGCGCGCTTTCCCGCCTTCTGCCCGACCTGCTTTCCGCGGCCCCGGCGTCCAGCGTCTGCATTGCCGACGACGGTTCGCACGACGGCACCGACACGGTGTGCCGCGATTGCGGCGTCCTCTATGTTTCCAATCTTGTCAACCGAGGCAAGGGTGCGGCACTTGCAACGGGATTCGACTATCTTGTCCGGGAAAAGAGCGCTTCGTGGATAATAACCATGGACGCAGACGGCCAGCACGCGGTTGCCGACCTTCCGGTCTTTTTGAACGCAATCGGCAGGAAGCCCGGCGCCGGGATCATTATAGGACGGCGCGACATGCGCCTGTCAAAAATGCCGGTAGCACGGATCTGCTCCAACACGCTCACGTCGGCGATCCTTTCCATGCTTACGGGAACGAAAATTCACGACAGTCAATGCGGGTACCGGGCCTATTCGGCGCGGCTTATATCGGCCGCGCCATGCAGGTTCTCCCGGTTCGAAATGGAATCGGAGATCATCATGCGCACGCTGCACCTCGGATTTCCGGTCAGTTTCGCACGCGTGCAGACATTATATTTCTCTTCCCCAAGCCATATTTCCCATGTCGCAGACTCTCTGCGGTGGCTAAGGGCGGTTGTTTCCACCTTTGCAGAATTGCGCCGCACCGCACCGTGACCATGTACACGCTCAAGCCTGAAATCGCCGCGGAACGTCTCGTCAAGAAACTGCGCGAAAAGGGAATCACCGACGAAACCGTGCTGGACGCGTTCCGCAAGGTGCCGCGGCACCTCTTTGTCGACAGCATGCTCTACGCGCAGGCGTACGACGACAATGCGCTCCCCATCGGCGAGGGACAGACCATCTCCCAGCCCTACGTGGTCGCCCTCATGACCCAGCTTCTTCGGCTCGGCAGGGACCAGAAGATCCTCGAGATAGGCACTGGCTCCGGGTTCCAGACCGCGGTCCTGGCGCAGTTTTCCCGCCGCGTTTACACAATAGAACGCAACCGGGAGCTTGGAGCGCTTGCGCTCAAGCGTCTTCGCGACATGGGATACGAAAACATCGTATTCAAGGTGGGCGACGGCACGCGCGGGTGGGTCCAGCACGCACCGTTCGACCGCATCATCGTCACCGCGGGCGCGCCGGCGATCCCTCTGGAGCTTTCGGACCAGCTTGCCGTCGGCGGCAGGATGATAATCCCGACCGGCGACCGGAACGTCCAGGACCTCGAGGTGTACGACAAACGCGAAACCAGTGTAGAAAAATCCACTGCGGGCAGCGTGGTGTTCGTCCCGCTTATCGGGGAAAAGGGATGGACCGATCCCGGGAAGAGCTGAGTGAGTTGACGGTTAACAGTTGACAGTTGACAGCGGGAACAATACAGATATGCGGTTTCTTGATTCCAAATGGTATACATGGAAATCATCCAAGCAATCAAATATTTTCTGGTGCAAATTATGCCTGAGAACTTGTCATCCTTTTTAAACTGTCACGTGTTAACTGTCAACTGTCAACTGCCAACCGTCAACTATTCTTTTTTATGAGCCTTACCGCCTTCATCGCCGAACACGCAACCCGCCTCATCGACGCGGCAGGGTATCCCGGCGTATTCGCGCTCATGACCATGGAAAGCATGGTGTTGCCCGTGCCGAGCGAAGCGGTCATGCCCTTCGCGGGGTTTCTCGTGGCGGCGCACCGCCTCACCATGGCCGGCGTAATCGCCGCGTCGACGCTCGGCAGCATTGCCGGGTCGCTCATATCCTACGCGGTCGGCAGGTACGGCGGCATGCCTTTTGTCAACAAATGGGGCAAATACCTGCTGCTCAACCGGCACGACCTGGAAGTCACGGAGGCCTTTTTCCGCAAACGCGGTCCCATCACGATCCTCATCTGCCGCTTCATTCCCGTGGTGCGCCATCTCATTTCCATTCCTGCGGGCACGGGAAGGATGAACCTTCTCACCTTTCTTGTGTACACCGTAATCGGCGCGGGCCTCTGGAACGCATTCCTCACGTGCACCGGGCTTTATCTCAGGCAGAACTGGGAGGTCGTGATGAGGTACAGCCACATCGTGGACATCGTGGTGGTGGTAATGCTTTTAGGCGGGATTGCGTATTTTATTAATAGGCATTTAAAGAAAAGAAATTGAGATAGAGCTGGGCGTTCCCCTCGCCTTCTCATACGCTCAGGCTCGGGTCGGCCGTCCTTTCGGTCTCGGCCACAGGCCTCGGGCCGCCACGGCCCTATGCCGCAGTAGCGGCGGGTCCGGGCGGCACCGCGCTCCAGCGCGGCCTCCAGTCCTGCCTATCGCGCGGCAACAGAAATCTATTCTGTCAATTATTTCTTCTCACGCCAATCGAGATTGCAAATATAATCTTCAGGAATCAAATCTTTCGGGTGTCGATCCAGCGGGAGATTCGTAGACGCGGCTACTCCTGGAGTGCTGTAATCAGTAGTAGTTGTGGTGCTTCGTCGAAGACTCCTCGCAATGATATCTTGTTTTTTCAATCCGCATTCCGCAATCATCAATCCACAATTCTTCCTCGGTGCCACCACAACAATGTATTGCCGTGCACCTGCACTATCAAGGCGGCCACCCAGGAGGGGGTAGCGCAGGACCGGTGTGCATTTATCAATTCATGATTTCACTAGATCGCACACCGGGCCGGAGCGAGGGGGACGACCCTTGGAAGTACCCGACGGGGTATACCTCCCCCTACAAATACTCTTTATTTATTATCTAACAATAGCCACTCTCTTCACATACGCAACTCCATCAACCATACAACGCACAACATATAAACCCGCCGCAGTGCGGCCGCCTCTTGATTCATCGCTCAGAGGCAATACATGCCAGCCCCTCTCCTGCTTTGATCCGGAAACCATCGTAATCATCCTGCCGCTTGCATCAAGAATTTCAATGCCTACCAAGGAACGATTGCCAATATAATATCGTATGGTTGTTGCAACGGCTTCTATCTTGACAATGGGTGATGACAGGCCTTTGTTTGAAAACGCCGCCGGCCTTACAACCGCCGATGTGCCCAAAGCGATTGTGGTGAAGGTTGCAGTCCCGCTTGCGAGCCCCGGCGAGGCCGCGGTCACCGTCACCGCGCCGGGCGCAAACGTCGATCGCACCGCTACTTTGCACATTCCTCCTTCGGCGGCAAGCTCGGGGTCGAGCGGCGAATGGTACCCGAGCGGC
>DATFYJ010000235.1:0-2669 GCA_035315105.1 Chitinivibrionales bacterium | reverse complement strand
GAAAAAGGCTTGCAAGCCGGAGGATGGGCTGTATCGCTCGGGCATGTCTTCTTGTTCGGCGTCACCAAGATGAGCCACTTCCACCGCAATACGCTTGTCGAAATCTCCCAGATGGACGGCGTTACACTCGAGGTCTTTCTCACCAATCCGTGCGCCGAGTTCTGGGAAGACGTTGACGCACGGCGCAGCCGCAGCGTGCGGCGCTCGTGGAAATACGATTCCGGAAGGAAGGACGCAGCCATCCCCGCCCGTGAGCCGGACGATTATAAACAGGAAAACCTTGACTTTGCAAACTTACCCGGCGACCACCCGCTTCTTGAGCTGTGGGGCGGCGCGGGCAAGGAAAACATTTTCCTGTGGTGCCCGCAGGCGCAGTGGAACTTCGAATATCATAGCCCTGCCTGGGCAGAATCCGGTGAAACCCCGGCCACGCTGCTCAAAGCCGTTCAGTATTCGCTTCTGCGCGGCCAGAGTGCATTGCCGGATTGTAAAGATGGATGGACTTCCGATGGTTCGCTGCTCGTGCTCGCCTGCCCGGAGCGCGGTCGCGAAATCGAGGAGCTGCGCGAACAGATTCTCGACATGGTAAGCGCCGGAAAAATCAACACGCTCAACGAGGCGGTGGTGTACGTTCCCGACCCGGCCGAATACGTTGCGCACATCCAGCGCGTGTTCGGAGCATTCCGTCCCGGCGAGCCGGGCCACATCCCTTTTAGTATTCTCGCCGCGCCCGGCAGCGACAGCGTCTTTTCACAGGGAATGCACGTCTTTCTCGAACTCGCAGGCGACATGTTCGACCGGCCTCGCGTCTTCTCGTTTCTGGCCAACCCCATGGTCTGCTCAAGCATGGAGATTTCGGTTGAAGATATCAACGCCTGGGAACGCTGGGCAGAAGCGCTTGGCATTTTCCGCGGCTTTGACCGCGCCCACCGGCAGCAGATGGGCGATATCGGCGAGGCGGCGAGCGACGCCCACACCTTTGAGCTCGGCATGGCGCGATTGCTTTGCGGCGATCTGGCCGCTGGTCCCCTGGCGCTTGACTACCTCCTGGTTGACAATAAGGACTACGGCCCGGCCCGCATTCCACCCTATCGCGACTTCGACACCGCGGACCGCGGCCGGCTGGAAAAGTTCTGCTGTGCCGTTGAGAAGCTGCACCGCGACTGCGACGGCCTCAGAACCGCAGCGGAGAGCGGCAACGGTGATCCCGTCGCCGCGCTCACGGAGATTACCCGGCGCTGGTTCGGCAAAATCCCTGACAGCGGCGCAGTGAATGCCGGCGCCGAGGCCCGGGTGCTGCGGGACTTTCTCGATTCCCTTCAGTCAATTTTGCCGATACAGCACGCTTCGCACCCTTCCGGCAACAGCATGTTCAGGGAGTTTCTCGCCCTGGCCGGTTCCTGCCTGCCCGGCGAACTTGCCGGCGGGTCGGCTGCGTGGACCGGCGGCATCACGTTCGCCCCCCTGCGGCCGGCCATGATCGTGCCGCACAGGGCGGTCTTTGCCGTCGGGCTCGGCGCCACGGCATTCCCGGGCACGGCCGACAGACCCGGCTGGGACCTGCTCGCGCACAGACGCATCGTGGGTGACTCCGACCCGGTGCGCGACAACCGGTTCGCGTTCCTGGAGCTTTTTCACGCTGCTCGTGAGCGGCTCGTGCTGTCGTTTGTGTCGCGCAACATGCAGAAGGAGCAGGATTTGCAGCCGTCAAGCGTGGTGCTGGAGCTCGAGGCGTATCTTGCGCGCCAGCAACCGCCGGTGCATGCGCAAAGGAACATTCCCTGGATCGTCCACGAATCGCTCGACGACATTTGCAAGAGCGGCCGACCGCACGGGAGCTGGGACCCGGTCGAAATCACTCTCGCGCGGCTTGCCGCAGAACCCGGCCGCACGCTGCACCGCTACGACCTTCCGCATGCGCAGGCACCCACCCCAATTGCACCGCTTGCTCCCGCCGCACTTCGGACCGACATCTTCAGCCTGCGCACGTTCTTCGCCAATCCGCTTGAATATCATCTGTCAATGACGCTCGGCATTGAGCTCGACGAGGAACCTCCCACGGCCGACGCATCGGACGAGCCGCTGGAATCGGGCGCTCTCGGGGTCTCGTCGCTTGAGAAGGAAATCTGGAAGGAACTTCTCGAAAAAGTGTTCCCGCTCGAGAAAAAGGACGAGGTGAGCGGTCTTGAGCAGTTGACAGAGCACGCGCAGGCGGTTGCAAAGCGGGTGTATGCCGATCATGTCGCGTCCGGGAATTCTCCCGAGGCGCAATTTTTGGGCATGGAACGGCAAAAACTCCTGCAATGGGCCGGCCTCTGCGCCGAGGCGACGTTTCGGCTCAGGGAACAATTTCCCGACCATTCTCTTGCAGTCAACACCGACTTGTCCCTCGGCCGCAAAGGAGTTCCGGGCGGACTTTGCATAACCTTGCAGAGCGGCGCAGCCTGCGCCATCGAGTGCAGGCACAGTCTGGCGCTTGTTCCGAGAAAGACAGGAAAAGCCGGCGGCTGCGTGGGGATCATCGACGTTAAAAAGGAAGGCAAAGCCGCGGACAACGCCGGCCTGTGGCTGAGCGGCGTTTTGCAGTGGCTTTCTGGAATGGAAAACAGCGACGGCTTCAAGATCATGCTTGTCCAGATCAACCGGGGCGACGGAAAAAACAAACGGAC
>DATFYJ010000234.1:0-2005 GCA_035315105.1 Chitinivibrionales bacterium | reverse complement strand
TTGTCATTGCGAGGAGCAAAACGACGAAGCAATCTCATCTGAAACCGTATTTCTTATTTTGATGCCGATTGTTAAGCCCTGTAATGCAAGACAAGGTCCAAATACAACAAGAGAGGTGACAATGAACTCCAGACAAACCCTCCGCATCATCTGTTCCGCGCTGCCGGCGCTTGCGGTTGCCTGCAGCCCCACGAACAGCAAGGACTTTATCGGCTCGGCCGTGGCTGAGGCACAGACCTACCAGATCGCCACCACCGCACAGGGCACCATCGTGGCCCTGTACAAAGAGGAAGGCCAGAATGTTAACAAAGGCGAGCTCGTTGCCGTTATCGACACCGTGCCGACCATGCTTCGGCTGGCCGAGCTTTCCGCCACGCTCGCCGAACTCAACAACAGCATTTCCGCAAAGAAAGTGGAAGTCTCGTCGCAGGAATCCGACGTGAAAGGAGTTGAGCGCGAATACAAGCGCATCACCACGCTCGTGTCCCAGGGCTCCGCCCCGTCCCAGCAGAAGGACAACCTGGAGACCCAGGTCGAATCGTCGAACCTCAGAGTGCAGGCGAACAGAACCACGCTCGCCGCCTTGCAGGCGAAAATCAATACCATAAACGCGCAGAGGGCGGAGCTGCTCGACCAGTTGTCACGCTGCTACGTTCGCGCGCCCGCGTCCGGCACCGTGCTCACCAAGTATAAGAACCTCGGCGAGGTGGCGCTTCCCGGCAACTCGATCCTCGAGATCGGCAAATACGACACCATGCAGGTTGACTTTTACGTAACCCAGCCCATGCTTCCCTCGTTCAAGCTCAGCCAGAATGTGCGCCTCCGGCTCGACAACGAAACGCCGGGGGCAAAGGAAAAGCAGCTATTCCTTCCCGCGCAGATTTCGTGGATCAGCTCCGATGCGGAATTCTCGCCGAAAAATATTCAGACGCGGGAAAGCCGGAATGAATTGGTGTTTAAGATCAGGGCCATGGCGGCCAATACTAATGGACAATTAAAAAGAGGTTTACCTGTAGAAGTGTGGAGATGAAAATGTGATTCTTTTTTGTGGGGGAAGTATCCCCCTCGCTCCGGCCCGGTCGCGCCACTTTACAAGCCGGTTTTCGACCATGCGCGACCAGTCCTACGCTACCCCCTCCTGGGTGGCCCCCAAGAAAGTTGATTTGCAATAAACAAGTTTCGGTTGGGGGCACCCACGGAGAGAAGTTGAAAAGTTGAATAGTTGAAGAGTTGAAAAGAATAAAACATTGCTCTTTTGGCTTCCGGCTGGCGCAAAAAGATAACTTGACTGAATAGACTCCCGATGCCGCGCGTTAGGTGGACCGGAGTGGTCCCGCCGTAGCGGGATTGCCAGCCGACCCCGCCGCAAGGCATAGGGGCGGTCCGGCAACGAGGCGAACAGCCGAGCCCGCAGGGACGACCCTTGGAAGCACCCGAAGGGGTGGACCGACCCATAGTAAAGCTGCCTCGGTGTGCGGCTTTACTATGGGGAACGCCCAAGTAAATTTATATTAAGAATATTATGGCTTACGACATTGAAATTAGGGACCTCGAAAAAAACTACTCCGGCGAGCATGCGCTTGCTGGAGTGTCAGTATCTATTTCCAGAGGTTGCTTGTACGGCCTCATCGGCGCGGACGGTGCGGGAAAGTCGACGCTTCTGCGTATCTGCACCACGCTTGTTGCGGCCGACAAGGGCACGGTTTCGGTGTGCGGGCTCGACACCGTGCGTGACTTTCGGGCCATTCGTGCCCAGATCGGGTACATGCCCCAGAAGTTCTCGCTGTATCAGGACCTGAGCGTCCGCGAGAACATGCAGTTCTTTGCCGACCTGTTCGGCGTGAAACCCGCGGAGCGCGACGAGCGCATGGCGCGGCTCCTCGACTTCTCGCGGCTTGCGCCGTTTGTCAACAGGCGCGCGCGGAACCTGTCCGGCGGGATGAAGCAGAAGCTCGCGCTGTCGTGCACGCTCATCCACACCCCACAGGTACTGTTTCTCGACGAG
>DATFYJ010000233.1:0-4139 GCA_035315105.1 Chitinivibrionales bacterium | reverse complement strand
TTCTGGTTCAGACCAGGTTTTTTGCTTTCCCGATGCTTGTATGCTGTTTCTACGCAGCGCTTGTCTTGAGGGAATTCTCAAAGAACAGGGTGATTCTCGTTTTGCTCTCCGCGGCCCTTGTGTGCGTTTCGACCCAATTCGGCATGCTGCCTGACACTGCGCGGCGGATACGAAATGATGGCGCAAAAGAAGATGCGCGAAAAGACCTTGTCGAAACCGTTAGAACAATGGAGAGAAATGCCGACGTTATCCTGTGCGGCCGCTCGGCCAGCTATTTTGCCTATCAACTCGGGGAGAGAGCGTCGCACAAGATATTCGTGTTCAGGGAGGCGGAAGCAAGAACGGATTTTGAAAAACACTTTTCAAGCGGCGTGGCTGTTTACATTCAGGACGATATAGCGGGTCTGGACAATGCCTTCAAGTTTCTTTCCGTACCGCGAACCTATGAAGTGAACGGCTACCGTTTCTCGCCCGTAAAGGTGACGCCGCGCGGCAACGGGATCGTGTATGCCGTTGAGCGGCTGCCTGGGCGGCTCATCCCGCCGCAGGGCCTCGGCGCGGCGCCCGCGGCCGACAAAGCGGGCGGCAACCGCTGATGAAGCCCCCCTCCCCGGCAAGGAGTTTTCCAGCAGAAAACGTTTTCTTGCGGACGGCCTTGCGCAGCACCACTGCTTATTGTATACTGTTTATTGAAGAGTAATTGAATCTGCGACGGAACACCGTGGTGACAATAACCGTCAAAGGGGGGTATCATGAAAAAATGCCTGTTTGTTGTCGTGGCCGCGCTCATTGCTTTCCTTCACTTTCAGGCCAGGGCAGCCGTTGTAGCATACTGGGATTTCAACGAAGGGAGCGGAGGCATATTGCACGATCGGAGCGGTAATGGTAACGATGGATCGATCAGTGGAGCCGTATGGGCGCCTGGGCTCACAGGTTCCTCCCTTTATTTCAACGGGGTCAACAGCTCAGTCAAGCTTCCCAACCCGTCGGCATTCAAGCTCCAACGCCTGACGGTCGCATGCTGGATCAAGCCCCAAGACCCTTACGTGCCGCAAGAGCGGGCTTTTTTCGGGAACCTTGAGGCCAGATCGGGAGTGTCGGAGGGATTCGGCTTCAAATTCACTGCCAGTCATCTCAGCTTTGACATGGCTATTCCGGGCAACGGCCTGTATTGGGTGACCGTCGATGTTTCGATGAACGTCGACACGAACGTCTACCATTTTGTCGCCTGCACCTACGACGGGTCCCTTATGAAGGTGTTTTTCGACGGCAAGCAGGTAGGCCAGACCGCATACAGCGGCGCGATCAGGTACAGCGATGTGTTTCCGTACATCGGCGCAGAGCCCTACAATCAGGACTATCCCGGCCCTTTCAAGGGGAACATCGACGAAATGCGGGTATACGACCAAGCGCTTTCCCCTTCGGAGCTGCTTGCTCTCTACAACTACAGGGGGCAAACCGTAATCGCGGATTTCCTTATTCCAGTGCCGTCGCCCACCTATAACCGCCTTCCGCTCTTTCTCTGGCATACCGTGAAAGGCGCGAGCGGATACAACATCCAGGTCGACACCACCAGAAACTTCACGAGTCCCATAATAAGCACGGCTACCTCGGATACCTCTTTCATGCCTAGTGTGAACCTCCCGTTTGATACCATTTTTTGGCGCGTTATGGCAGGAGTCAACGACACGCTCACGTATTTTTCGGACGTCGGCTCGTTCCTCATCCAGGACCCGAAGGTACCGCTCCTTATTCCGTATGTGCCCAAAGTCAC
This sequence comes from Chitinivibrionales bacterium, assembly GCA_035315105.1. Taxonomy (GTDB): domain Bacteria; phylum Fibrobacterota; class Chitinivibrionia; order Chitinivibrionales; family FEN-1185; genus FEN-1185. Next base: position 2,365 of record DATFYJ010000233.1, on the reverse strand, counting down.
CTTGGAGCGGAAACCCGTCTTAAAGTGGCATCCGGTTGCCGGGGCTTCTTCGTACACGGTGGAGATCGGCAGCGATGCCGGCTTTATCAACAATCCCTATATCATTCCTCTCAGCGACACTCAGTATTCGCCAACGGTCAACCTTCCCTTTGGCGTAACGTACTGGCGTGTGCAATCAAGTCTTGCGCCTGCGTGGTCGGCCTTCGACATGTTCCAGATCGTTCCGGATTCGATACCCTTCCTGATCCGCTACAACGGGGCCGTGGTTTCCGCAGCGAAACCGTTGTTTGCGTGGCACCCGGTGGTCGGCGCCGCTTCATACACGGTGGAATTGGCCGACAACGCTTCGTTTACAGGAGGGTATGTGGTGCCTCTCACTGACACGTCTTTCACGCCTTTGGTTGCTCTATCGAATGGCAAGTGGTTTTGGAGGGTAAGCTCCAGCAGGAACCCTGCGTTGTTTTGCGCCCCAGACAGCCTTGTGATCGCATCGGTGCTGGCGAGGGCCGAACGCAGCGCGGCGGCAGTGCCATTTGCCGTGCGGTCCCTTAGGAGTCGTATCGAAATAACGGCCGACTTCTCCACAAATGCGAACGTACGAATCACGCTGTTCACGGCGGTCGGAAAAAAGGTGCTGGAACATTGCGTGACCGCCTGCGGCACAAGGGTTTCAATCGACGCGGCCGAAATTTCCGCCGGTGTTTACCTGATGGAAGTGATGACAGGGGAGAAGTACATCAGGCAGAAGGTGATGCTGGAAAAGTAGGCCGAAGAGTCTGAACACTATGGGGGCGAAAGCCCCCCTCACTCTTCCAGCGTTATCCTCGCCCGTCCCTCGCGTTTTGACCGGTAGAGGGCTTCGTCGGTCCGCTTCACGATGCTCTTTTCGTCTTCGCCGGCCATGGCCTCGGCAATGCCGATGGAAAGGCTCACCCTTCCGAACTTGAACGCGCCGAACTGCTTGGCAATACGTTCCGCCGCGACTTTTGCCTGGTTCTTGTCGGTGTCGGGCAAGATGACGGCGAACTCGTCGCCTCCGTAGCGGAAGCCGGCGTCGACGTCTTTACGGATGCAAACCTTGATCACCTGGCCGAGCGACCTGAGCACCTGGTCTCCCACCTGGTGGCCTTCGCTGTCGTTGAGCTCCTTGAAGTGGTCGATGTCGATGAGCATGAGCGACAGCTTGCGCTGCGGGTTGCGCTTGAGCCGGGAGAGTTCGCGCGCGATCTGGTCGTAAAAGTGCCGTACGTTGAACAGTTCGGTGAGGCTGTCGGTGATGGCAAGCTTCGACAGCAGCTCGTTCTTCTTGACAAGCTCGTTCTCGAGTTTCTTCTTTTCGGTGATGTCCTTGGCCGTCACCACGAGTCCGATGATCTGCTCGGCGTCGTTTTTCATCTCCGAAATGCTCAGGTTGAGAAGGATGATTTCGCCCTGTTTCGTCTTCATGGGGATTTCTTCATTCACCGATTTTCCGGAAAGAATGACCGCATTGAGGATCTTGCGCTCGTCGGCTTCATTGACAAAAAGCTGCTTGAGCGGCACGCCCACGATCTCCTCCTGCACGTAGCCGAAATGCATTTCCGAGCCTTTGTTGAATTTGAGGATAAAGGCGTCGACGTCGGTGGTGAAGATGATGTCGGTGGAATCGTCCAGGATGCTCTGGAGATAATTCGATTTCGCAAGGGTCCTTCGCATCGTAAGCTGGGTCTTCTCCATTCTCTTGACAAATTCCCTGATGTATTTGAAGAAGCCGTAGAGGAGGCCGCCGAGGAGTGAGGCGGCGAGCAGCGAAACGAATGCGGCCCAGATCCATTGCGGGGACTTAAACAGCCCCAGAAGCACCGCGAATACGAGAATCACCGTGAAGCACAACGCTCCCGCAGCGACAATCGCTTTTTGCGGCATGCCGCTGTAGTTGTTGTAATTGGGAAAAAATGGCTTTATCAGGTTCACGTTGTCCGGCCACCCGACGAATTGTATCGTGAAGCGCAACCGCACCTTACGGCTTGCGCATAAACCAATGAAAGTAGAACCTTCTCATCTTATTTTACACTAATTTGTTAAATAATAAAAGCAAAAAATGAAACGCTTGGTTTTTTCGTTTGTTTAAGCGCTTATTGACGATTACGAACCACGCCCTCTTTTCTTGTACAAAATGGACAAGCATATAGTATTTATGTCCATGGTTGAGCAACAAGTAAGGTAAATCATGCTCGGCAGAATAGACAAGACAAAAGGCCAGATGGAGGCCGAAATAAGCGACGCCGTCACCCGGTTCGAAAAAGAATTCATGGGACGGGGCCCGCTGGAGACGAGGACCTACATTATAGACGACATGGTGATCGTCCGGCTCAAGGGCGTGCTT
>DATFYJ010000232.1:0-2961 GCA_035315105.1 Chitinivibrionales bacterium | reverse complement strand
ATGTTCATGCCTGCATTGAGCAGGGTTTTCTTGAACCATGATGTCCCTGTCCAGCGAAAATACATGTAGTAATGATTGTTGCCGTCCGGGAATTGATCATACACTATGACGGGTCTTCCGAATGCATCAATCGCCACGTCCCACACGGATCCATTGGATTTTGCAAGAGCCGGATTGTGCAAAGTATCGATGAGGTAATTCCAGATGGGGAGATGTGCCGTGTCGCTTATTCGCGTCCCATCCGCCTGGTAAAACACACCGGCTTTGTATTTCATATAATATGAGGGATAACTGGCCTGTCGATTGCCGCGCTCGATAACCATGTGGACTTCATCCTTGCCGTTGCTGGCATACTTGCAATAGGGCTTGGGCGTGCTGTCGGTGCTGTGGAAAAACACCCGTGCGTGCGTCCACGTTGTTCCCCAATCGTCTGAGTACAAATATGAGGGCAGCGTTTCCAGGCCGCGGATAAAGCAGTAGAGCCTGCCGCTGTCGCCTTCGGCGGAAAGCCACAAAAGGTTAGGATAGCAGAACCCGGCGCCCGGGTCCGCATGGACCTGGTTTTCCGGTCCGAACGACGAAACGTCCTCAGGGTTCGTGGCTATGTAGATGCTCAAGATTGCGCCGTCGTGCGCGGCTAAGGCAACCAGCAACCTGCCGTCGGGCCTCATGATAATACTCGGGTGGGCATGGTCGTCGAGGTCGTAGTTGGTTCGGATGACATGCGTGAGCGTGTCGCCGGTCTCTTGGTCGTAGGAGGCTACCGCGACTGTTCCTGTGTTGGAAATCCAGCCTATGTAGGTGCGCTTGTGCACTCCCTCATAGTAAACCGCCTTGGGCTCGCCGTACCAGGTCCACACGCCGTTATTGGTGATGTGCGAGAAGTTTGCGCCCGGGGAGGGGAGTGTCTGGGCGGGGGACCGGTGGGCGGCGGCAAAAATTATGAGAAGGCTAGGAATGAGAATGGCTGAAAAGCGAAACGACATTTGATCCCCCTTTTTGGAAAAACCGGCAGCAGGATTTGTCCGCGTCTGCTGTCTATCAAGCACTGCCGAAATCGTTTAAAAACAGTTTCGGCGATTGGCCTGGCGTCATTGCGAGGAATCCTCGACGAAGCAATCTCTTGCTGCAGACCTCGATGACGGCAATTCGCTGAGAAGCGATGCGGTCTGTATGAGATTGCTTCGCTTCGCTCACAATGACGAGCGTCCGTTTCAGAACCATCGGGAAATGAATCCCCGACTTTTCTTACATCTGCGATATTCCTCGTCCCGCCCCCTGTCTTATTTGGTAACGAACACGTTCCCGGTGATCCTCGTAGTGCCATTGTCAAGTGCCACAACGCAGGTTCCATGGGCCATATGCAACGCCGAAAAGGGGAGCACGGCATGGCCGGCTTTCATCGAACGGACCATTGACGTAAGGTCTGCGATCAGGCTGCCGTTCAGCGCATACACCCTGCATGACGCCTTTTCCGGATGTGTCAGGAAGAAGGTCACCCCGGTGCTGTTGCACACCATTCCCCGCGGCGCGAACGTTGATGGGAACACGGGTTGTGCGGCCGTGGTCGGCAGCGCTTCTCCCGTTTTGTAGGGGAATATTCTCACTGCGCAATTATATCCGTCGGGGCTCATGCTTGTGTACACGCCGTTGAGCCACATGACGTCCACCTGCATGTTGGGCTTGTGATTCCGGGGAACGCAGGGAAGCATGTTCTTGTTTGCGGAATTGCGAGTGATTGCGACGGTGTCCCAGCTGACGCCGCCGTCCGTGGTCGTCCACCGCTCAAGTTCGTGCACTGCGTCAACCGTCACCCAATCGGATGCCTTGATGGTCTTGTAATTGGCGACGGAGGTGTCCTGAAGGTTGAAGTTTACGGTGCCCGGCTTCAGGAGCTGACGGCAAACGTAAATGTTATTGGCGTTCTCGTGATCGAAGGTGAGGCCGGCAAAAAATCCGCTCTGCGCGCCGCGATAGGCCCCGCTGTTGACTATGGGTCTCTTGAACCAGGACGTGCCGGTCCAGCGCACATACCAGTATTCGTACAGCGACGTGTCCAGAAACGAGCAGTACAGGATAACCGGATTGTTGTTCGGGTCGATTGCTATGTCGCAGGCAGTGCCGCTGAATCCCGCTCCATATGCATAGGCATAGAAAACGGTATCGAGCTGTGTGTTGAGAATGGGCAGGGTGGACATTGTGGCAAGCACGTGGTTGTCATCCGCGTAAAACGTCCCGTTGCTGTATTTCACGAAATAATCGGGACGACCCTTTCCGTCTCCCTCGCGGTTCTGGTATTCGATTGAGATATATATTTCCGAAAGACCGTCCGTGGCGTATTTGCAATAGGGCTTATAGGCGCTGCCCACATACAGGTATAACCGTTTTTTTGCGCTCCATGTTACTCCCAAGTCGTCGCTGGTGCAGAAGGCCGGACAGTAATTATCCGTTTCTCCGGCGTATTGCGTATTGTCACGATAGAAAATGTAAAATCGGCCCTTTGTGCCTTCGTTCTTAAGGAACACCGCGTTCGGATAACAGTACCCGCCGTTGCCGCCCGGATAATAGGGGCCATCCCAGCCGGATGTCAAGTCCTCGGCATTCTTCATAATGTATTCGGTTACCTCGTTGCCGTCGTGCCCGGTGCAGAAAAGGATGAGCTTGCCGTCGGGCCGCATGATGATGGAGGGATGGTCGTGGTCGTCGCCGCCATAGGGCATCTTCGGCATGATCACCGACAAAGTTTCCTTGGTGTCATGATCATAATAGCCGACCTGCTTGTCGCCGGTACTCTTGTTCCAGGCCATGTAGGTTCGTCGATGGGTTCCTTCAAAATAGACCGCCTTGGGCTCACCGTACCAGGTCCACATGGCGTCGTTTGACATTGCGGCAAATTGCTCGCCGGGCTTCGGGATTGCCTGGGCCCTGGAATTCGACACGCAGAATGCCAGAGCAATCGCA
>DATFYJ010000231.1:0-3609 GCA_035315105.1 Chitinivibrionales bacterium | reverse complement strand
CGCGCTGCCCTAGCTGTCTTGATTTCCTTTGCAGATAACGAAGCGCTTTTCCCGGCCTGTTCACCCTCGCCAGGAAATCAGGCCATTTGTGCATTTCCTCTTTTGCTTTGAGAAGAGCCTTGATCCGGTCGAGGTGTTTCTGGAGCGTCGTCCTGTCCACGCAATCCGCCATGATGGGAACCGCCGGATCGAGAAGGTCGTCGGACTCAAGCGTGGACCAGTCGTCCATGTGATCGGAAACCAGACCGCGGGCCTTGGCCTCCTCCCACAGCACGGTTCCGGGCAGGGGTTTGAGCGGAGCAACGGTTCCGTTCGCAAGGGGAAGGCTCTCCAGAAACCGATAGGTGCTTTCCAGGTCGTCCTCTGTTTCGTCGGGCGATCCGACAATCGCCGATGAGTACACAAGGAGTCCGTTTTTGTGGGCAAGCTCGATCGCCCTCCTGTTGTCCGCCGGGTCGTTCCATGTTCCCTTCAGATATTCATAAATTCTGGGCACGCCGCTTTCAACGGCGATGTTGACGCCGAAGAAATTCATTGCCTTGAGGATGTCGACAACGTCCCGGTTGAAAATGTTGGCGGCGATCCAGGAGCAGAACGATGTTCTGCGGTTGAGTTTTTTCGCGACGACAAGATCCCGGATTGCGGTAAGGTGCTTTCTATTGGCCACAAAAAGGTCATCGTACAAGAAAATGACCTCGGGATCGAATCTCCTTTCGATGTAGTCTATGTGGGCGGCGACGCCGGCCGGAGAATGCAGCCGCACCGTGCCCCAAAACGGCGAGGACGAGCAGAATCTGCACTTGTGCGGGCATCCGCGGGAGGCAATCACATGGAATGTCGTGCGTCGTGCGGTCTTGAAGGAACAGATGTCGTAATTGTCAATAACCGGGATTTCCTCGGGACTCAAAAAGGAGGCGTCCCTCGGGTTCACCCGCAACGCGCCGTTGTTCCGGAAGACTATCCCCGGCATGTGCGCCAGCTCGGCCGGGTCGAACCGCCCGTGCTTTTTGAATACCCTGCACAGATTCAGGAACGTCCGCTCACCTTCCCCCAATACCCCGAGCGTCGCGGCCTCGGGAAGGTTATCCGGCAGATACGTTATGTGGTGGCCGCCGAAGACAATGGGCAGGTCGGGTTGATTGTGCCGCAGGGCGGCGGCAATGGAGCAGCCGAGGGAGAAGAAGCCGGAAAGCAGCGAAAGCCCGACAAGGTCCGGCGCGTACGATGCGATGTCGTTGTTGTCAATTTCGCCGACGATGATCCTGGTCTCAATGCCGGGTTCGCTGGCGCTCAGGAATTTTGCCAGGGACATGAGTCCCAGCGGGTAGCAGTTTGCGGAATATTTGTCGATGCGGGGCGAGGTGACCTGGGCAAGGAGAATTTTCATAACGTTCCTGCGCTCCGGGCCGCATCCCGGCAGGGAATGGGCACCGGCGTTCGGATTACCTTGGGCACTGCGGCATTTGGCATCAAGGGCTACCCGAGGAGCATCCTGAAACCGGAAAGCCCCCGTTTTCGAACCAGAGCCGCCACTTCCCGCACCAGCGGATCCTTCACCGCGTACAGTATTCCAAAGTACACCAGGATTCCGCTTACGCACGAGACAGCCATCGACGCCGCCGGGTTGGGCAGCAGCCGCGTCACAAAAAACAGCGCCACACCCATGACGGCGCTCGCACCTGCGTAGGTGGCGGTGCGGCGGTCCGCGAACCGGAACTTCCGCAATTCCTTCTTGGTAAATATAACATACAACACGAGCGTGACGACCTCGGCGCCCAGCGACGCCGCCGCGGTGCCCCGGAACCCGAACCGCGGTATGAGCGCAAGGTTGAGCACCACGTCGACGGCGGCGGCGCCGAGCGCCGCGAGGAGCATGCTTTTCTCCTGGCCGTTGGGGTAAAGGATCTGCAGCGAAAAGAAATTGGAAACGCCGATGATCACGATCAGCGGCGCGGTGATATGAACGGCGGCAACAGCGTCGCTGAACCGGGCGCCGGCGAAGACGGCCACGATGTCCGGCGCCAGAAAATACAGACCGACCGAGAGCGGCAGCGCCACCAGGAGGATGACATAGGTTGATTTCTGGGTAATGCTTCGGTACTCGTCCATCAGGCCGTTCTTGACATAGAAGGATATTCTCGGCACCAGGACCATGCTGAGGGAAGTGACCACGACAACCGCGGTCCTGGTTATCTTGGATGCCGCGGTGTACAGCCCCACCGCCTTGTCGCCAGCGAGAAACCCGAGCATGACGCTGTCGAGGTACATGTAGACGCACGTGGTGAGCACCGCGCCGAACAGGACGAACACGGGACCAAGGTGCGGGCGCAGCGAAAGCCCAGACAACCGGAGCCCGGCGTGCTTCCTCCTGAGGAGAAACCCCGCGATGTTCGAACCGCCGGTCGTGATGACGCCGACGGCCGCGTACCAGAGGTAATCGGATTCGCGGCGCACGAAGAGAAACAGGATGACAAGCCCGGCGCTCTTGAAGCACAGCGACCGCAGCGTCACGTTGCGGTAGTTTTCCAGGCCCTGAAAGAGCCAGTCGACCGAAAAGAGGTTCGCGAGGATCATGCTGCCGGTGACCAGGAAAAGCATGGTCTCCTGCTGCAGCTTGTGCACCAAAACGAGCGGGATCGCGAACAGGACGAGCGCCGCGGCGGTCGAGCACAGGTTGAGGAAGAAGAGCTCGGAGAAAAGCCGCGACAGTTCCTCCCGGCCGCCGCTTCGCGCGCGCGCCACTTCCCGGCTGCCGTATACGGGGATCCCGAGGCTGGCGAGCAGCAGGAAGTAGCCGGTGAACGATGTGGCGAAGGCCACCTTACCGAACGTGGCGGGGCCCAGCATCCGCGAAACATAGGTGAAGGTGACAAGGGGGAAAACAATGTTGCTCATGTTGAGCAGCGTGTTGTAAAAATAGTTCTTCTTGACAGAAGCGACAATGGGGTGGGACGTCATGAAAACGCTTTCCGGTTCGGTCCGGCATCGGCGCCGGAAGACCTCAAGGGCCGCGGCCCGTGCGAACGGGCCGGAGGTTTACATATTGGCATTGCTCGGCGGAGTGAGGAAAATATAAATGATTGCCGCAGGATGCGGGCGCGAAATCCGGGCGCGGCCCGCCGGCCCGGAGCGCTCCGGCCGTCCACGTTTCTATTATTTTACTGTAGATAGTCACCGGACACCCCCGCGAGGACGCGCTCGCATGAACATCGGCGTGGACATCAAGGCGCTTTTCGCCGGAAAGGCCGGCATAGCGGCCTACATCAGGAACACGCTCGACAGGCTCCAGGAGACCGACGCAGTCAACCGGTATTTCCTGTTTGAAAAGATGCCGTCGGCGTATCGGGTGACCAACCCGCTATGGCGGAAGGTGCTGGTGCCGTCGCGGCTCCCCGGCACGGTCTGGCTCATGCTCGCGGTCCCGCCGCGCCTTCCGCTCTACGCAATAGACGTGTTCTGGGGGCCGGAGCAGATTGTCCCGTGCGTGCTGCCGGCGAAAGCGGTCATGGTTTCCACGGTGCTCGATGTTGCCGTGAGGCGCTGCCCGCGCACCATGCAGACCACCAACTACCTCATCAACAGGCTGTTTCTCAAGAGGAGCATCGGCTG
>DATFYJ010000230.1:0-7211 GCA_035315105.1 Chitinivibrionales bacterium | reverse complement strand
CCACTATCACGGTCCGGACCTGCGCAGCCGCGGCATCGTGAAGGCGGTGGACGAGGCAAGCGGCCTCAACCTCACCAGCGAATTCGACCTGCTTGCCCTGCATCCGAAACTGAACTATCTGGCGATCCCCTTTGACTGTTCCCCGCTGCCGGACGCGGCGAACCCCGGCGGGAAAATCCGCATCATCCACACGCCGTCGAATCCGGCGGCAAAGGGAACGCACCTGATTGAGCCGGTGCTTGCGCAGTTGTCAAGGGAGCGTCCTATCGAATACGCCGTTGTCACCGGAGCGAGCCGCAGCGCCGTCATCGCGGAGAAGGCGCGCTCGCACATCGCAATAGAGCAGATCGGAAACTTCGGCGGCACCGGCTACGGCGTCAATTCCCTCGAAACGCTCGCCATGAACATCCCCACGGTCACCGAGTTCACGCCCGAGTACGCGTCATTCCTCACCGGCCACCCCTTTGTCCTTGCGAACCGCGAGACCCTGCACGACGTGCTGCTCAAGCTGATTGACGATGAGGAATACCGGACCGCAGTGGGAAAGCGCGGGCGGCAGTGGGTGCAGGAAAACCATTCGTACGCAAAGGTGTGGGGGAAGATGGTAGGGTATATGAGGGGGACGATGCCGGAGACGGCGACAAGGCTTACCGAGAAGCAGACAACAAGTTCATGATGAAACGTTGAAGACGAATTGACCAAGCAATAGAATGATGATGAAACTATCCGGGAAACCTTTAACCTGTTTATTCGTTTGACCTCACCCCCCACCCCCCTCTCCGCCAGGAGAGGGGAAGAAACCCTCGAGCTCAGTCCTGTGATCAGTCAAAATCCTTTTTGCTTACAGTAATTGCAGATTGTTTCGCTCCGCTCGCAATGACAATCAATCCTTTCTGTTTTGCAAACTGCGAATGTTCAATGCATATACCGCGGCTCTGCGTGGGTGCCCCGGAAGAAAGTGACAAGGAGACAAAGTAAGAAGGCATCTTGTCTTTTCTCAACTGTCGCTCGTGGGTACCCCCACACGAGAGTCTGGTTCTGCAACTGGTTCAACTTGGGGTGCACCCAGGAGGGGGCAGCGTAGGACTTTGCAAAGCAAAGGCCGGAGCGAGGGGGAGCCTTCCCCCATCAAAATATCTCTTATTTTTTAATGGATGTACGCTTGGAGTCTGGCTAGGGAATAATAAAAATCTTCCCCCTGCACGACGTGCCGTTCGCCGAATTCGCCTGGTAGAAATAGGCGCCGGGGATAACGATATGGCCGGAGTTGTTGGTACCGGTCCAGTTGATGATGGTGGTGTTCTGGTCCGTCAACACCCTCACGAGCGTGCCGGACGCGTCGTAAATGCGGACATGCGGGCTCTGGGCGTTGAGCCGGGTGAACCTGATCGGGTGCATGTTCCGGAGCGCGGTCCTCGAAATGGGATTCGGAAATACGTCGATGGTTGCCGCCGATGCGCCTGCCTGGACCGCGCCGGTGTCGCCGGACTGGAACCGGTACAACCCGGACGACGTCGCGAGCCAATATGCGCCGCTTCTCCTGTCGAAGGTGATCCAGTTCACCGGCGTGGCGAGTATTCCGCATCGTGTGAGATTGGTGAGGGAGGAGTCGTCGTCGTTGTATGAATACAGGTCGTTGTCCTTGCAGAACACGGGCTTGCCGTTCGGACCCGCCGCTATCGCCTCAAAGGTGCCGCTTGAGGTAATACTGGTGATCTGGGTAAGGGTGGTTATGTCGTTTCTTGTGATCCGGTAAATTCCGTCTTCCGCTGCGACCCACACAAGCGTGTCGTTGATGACTGCGAAACCGCCCACCGACATTTTTTCCGCATAAGGTGGCTGGAACTGCACCTGTGTCTGAGTGTCGACCGGATTCGATGCAGAATAGCTTACTATCGCCATGCCTCCGCCGGAAAAGTCGGGCTTCAGGTTAAAGCCGAGGTAAATGTACTGGGTATGCGTGGACCTGTCCTGGTTCGCGGCGATGGGACCGATGATCTTGGGACAGTCTGGACATTTCGTGTCCAGCGCCAGCGTGAAGTTGAAGCTCCGCCATGCGGACGCGGAATTGTCGCGCGGCTTGCGGACATCGAGAAAATTTCCGTTGTAAGCGCTGTTGTTTCCCAGCCAGATGTAGCCGAGAGAGTCTTCGGAAACCGAGGAAACAATGCTCCACCAATTCGTTGTGTCGGGACTAAACCTTGCAATGGGAGACGGCTGACCGGAATCGGGAGAATACCTGTCTTCGTACGACGACCAGGTGCCGGGTTGCCGGTTGAACCATTTGGCGCCATAGGCGTACGTCGAAACCCAGATGTCGTTCTGCGAGGTAACCATGACGCCGTTCTTGCTGACGAACGGGCCGGCGTACATGGGGGGGAGGCCCGGTGCGTTGTTATTATCGTGTGTCAAGCTAGTCCAGCGCGTGCCGTCGAATTTGCCTATGCCGTTCGTAAGATCGTAGGGAACATACCACAGCACGCCGTCCTTGTCGACCGCGCATCCTTTGATGTACGAATCCTCGGGGCCGTTGAGCAGCTGCTGAACATACATTTGTTTCCCGATATTGCAGAGATACCAGAAGGTGCTTTGCGTGCCCACGGCCACCTGGGAATCGGACAGCGGGGCGACGCACCTCACCGGAGATCCGAAATCCTTTGCGGGCGTGCCGACAGGCATCCCGTTGAGCCAGAGACCGTTGCCGCCGCCTCCATACTGCCACACGTTCGAGCCGGATTGCACCGAAATTTTGGGGCTGGGGACCAGACTGTCTGCGCGGCGAACTATTCCGAAAAGACCGGAAGAGGCGACGAAGGTCCAGATGCTCGGATCGGAAAAAATGGTATTTGTAAAATTGCTCGACACGGTATAGGCCACACCGTTGGGCACCACGAGGGCGACGGTATCGCCAAACACCTGGATATCGGTCACGCTGTCAATGGTAGATGTTCCGAACTGGGTGGCGTTTTGAAATGACTGCCGTGCAATATTGAAAATGCCGAGTCCCTTCTGAGTGCCGATAAAAAGAAACCCGCCGTTTCGCGCCATGCAGCCGATCTGCCAACCGGTCGAGGCGAGAGCGTTGAACGAGGTGAATGTCTCAGTCTGCGGATGGCATCGCAGTAGGAACCCGTTTCCGGTGCCGAACCAGAGGTCCTGGGTATTGTCAATCGCCGCGGCGGTGATGTTGAGGTCCGGAATGTCGGAAATGTCGGAGTAGACCTTGGTCGCGCCGCTGGTCCTGTCGTACCGCACCACACCGCCCGATGTGGCAAGCCAGAGCATATTGCCCGCCGGAACAATGGCATTGACGGCCTTGAACGAGCCGAACTGTTTGAGGATGGTGCCCGCATGGACCGGGATCGGAACGAGCGCAGGGACTACAAGCCCTGTCAACGCGAGAAAGAGGATCGCAGCGGAGGATTTTTTCATGAAAAGAATTTCTTGGAAAAAATGACGTTTGATCTTGATCGCTGCCCGGCGGACAATCTCAGGACGGATAAATTAGTTCCCGCGGCGCCGCCCCGTAAACTCCACAAAGCCCATACGCCGCAACAACATTACGATTAAGAAACGCGTTTTGATGTTTCTTTGTGAATCCGCTGCGGCCGGCCGCACTGTTCACTGCCCCCGTATCAGCCGCTCCAGTACGTTGCTGTTTGAAAACTCCCTCTTATAGAGAACGGCGGCAAGCACGACCCACAGTCCGAGCTTCAACAGCACCGGCAGGGGCAGGAACGCCGGAATAAGGAGTGCGCCGCAGAAAAGGGTCATGGGCGAAAGAAACCAGTCGCGCATCGCAAAAAGGCGGGCGTCATGCGACACCCACACCATGCAGACGCCGTAGGACAGGGAGGTCATGAGCGCGATTGCGGTGAGGGCCGGGTACAGATGCGATCCCCCGAACACGCGGCACCAGACCACGTTGGCGGCGATATTTATGGCCGCGGCGGTCCCGGTGATGGCCGAGAGTTTCAGGATTTTCCTGCGAAAGGTGAGCACGGGTGTTGACACATAGGTGGCCATCTTGAAGAAGTACGCAAGCGTGAGGGGCGCAACAACGGCCGCAACGCCGCGGTAGGCCGGGGAAACGAAATCCCTGCCAAGAATCCTGAGGCTCACGAGCAGGGGCAGCACGATGCACAGGAACCCGAATAGCGCGCCAAAGAGCAGGACAAGCTTTTTGGAAAACTCACGCAGCTCTTGGTCATGAAAGGCCTTTTTCTGGGCATACCTGAAGTAATAGGGGAGCCACATGGAATTGAACGCTTCTGCGCAGAACGAGCCTGCCAGGGCTATCTTCGCGGCCGCCGCATAAAAGCCGTTTGCCTCTTTGCCCAGAAGCAGAAAGACCACATACCTGTCCGAAAGGTCATTCAGAAAGACGCCAAGTCCCACTGCGGTGAGCGGCAGGCCCAGTCCGAGCAGGAGCCCCATGCCCGCAAGCGGCGCGGGCCGTGGCAAAAACCCGTCGAATATGCAGCAAAACACAAGCTCTGCCGCAGCGGCCGCGGCTTCCGAAATGACAACCGCGGCAAGGCCGGCGGCACGGACTTCGACAAGCCACAGGAGCACGCCCACCATCACCGCCACCCGCAGAATCCGCGCAGCGCTGAACCGGACGATCTTCTGGTTGAAGCGAAGCGACATTTTCGGCACCATGCCGAGTATTTCGGAAGCGCCCCAGGCAATCAGCCAGAACGCCAGCGACGAGACGGCCGTGCCGGTGAATAGGGTGTGCGCGCATGCAAAAAAAACGGCACCGAGAGCAATGCAGACCTGGAGTAAAAACAGCATTGAGGTGTTCCTGAGCGCGGCCATGCCTCTCGGGTCGCTTTCCCTGAACGAGACCATCATTGCGGAGGGGATGCCGGCGGGAACGACAATGCAGACAAGCTGGAGCGTGGCCGCGATGATCGCGTAGGTCCCGAACTCGGCGGGTGCGAGGATTCGCGTGTACACGGCGAGGAGGAGGAACCTGACAAGCGCGAACACCACGTCCGAAACACCGTACAGCGCGGCGCCCCTAAACAGGCGGAGGAGATTGAGGTTTTCGGGACCGGGCAAGGGGGTTTTCCTTTTGGGGTGAGGGCGAAACCGGAATAAATTTTCTATGATTGATAATATACATTTTGTAAACCGGGCGGAAGCATGGACCGTGCTTGCATCGCCCAGACTACGAGAAGAAAAAAGTTGATTGTTTAACCAAAGAAAATGTAGTTTAGTGTTTGTTGGTCCGGTTTGCACAACCTTACATATCGGATTGCGCTGGTAACCCGAGTTTTTCCTCTTTTGGTGAAGGTCATTTTTTTCTTGGCCAGGCCTTTATCTAAGTGCATACCATTTGTGTTGTCCTAGAAAAGACTAAACAGTAAGATTTACTTTGAAGGAAGGAAGCATGCCCAGTAGCCACATTACTATTCCGCCAAGTGAAATAAGAGCCCTAAAGAAGATTGTTGAATTAGGGGAGGAAAAACGCGAGCAACTTTTGCATCTTCTCTCCAATATTGAACCAGCAATGACACCCCAAAAGATAGTTGAGCAAATCGTAGGGAAAATCGATGTTCCGGCAGACAACCTCTATGAGATAATGTGTACGGTTTTTGACTTGTACTACAACGCGTCGCAAGCCTCAACGGAAATTGGGGATTTTATCACCCAAGCAGTTGATAGCTTGAATAGGGCGAAGGTATCTTCGGAATTGAAGATTGACAAAGAGCACCAAGAGGTGTTGACCCAATTCCTTAAGAAGTTGACGGCACTAGATCGTACGATTGGAATCTCGGCAAAAAGTATTTCGGTCGCAGTGGGAAATGCTAAGCTGTTTCGATCAGCGAGGATTTATACTGATATTCGTCCCTGCTTCCCAGCGGACTTTAACAAGGAATTCTTGGGAGGAGTGATCTTGCATCAACTTGAACTTAACTATCAAGAAAGAAATAGCCAATCACAGATCTACGTGACACTTGATGCGAGCGACATCGCCAACCTGAAGTCTCAATTGATTCGGGCCGAAGAAAAGGAAAAGCTTCTGAGGAGTAAAAGGAGTTTCAGCAATTTCAGCTTCATCAACCAAGATGTTTCTCCTGATTAGGTTGGAAGCAATCAAGTAAACGATATAGAGGTAGCATAAAATGGAATCGCTTGAGACTGTTTTGGAATGCCAGAATAGGCAAAGGGAAAGCGTTACTAGGCATGCTCTGGGACATTGTGACCCAATAAATTTGGAAGTGAGACCACATCCAAAGCGGTGGGAACCGTTGCCACTGGCAGCAAACTTGGAAGATTGGTTCACCAAGCCTGTGCGCGGAATATTGGGTTGCCAAGCCAACTACAACTATAAGTATGTCGATATTGTGATAAGTAATGCAGACGAGAATCAGAGCGTCCTAAGAGCAATAGCAGACGCCGAAGAATATCTAAGTTGGCAGGAAGATTGGGACGATGAGGGAGCTAAGCCCTTCAAGCGAGAAACGTTTGAAAGGACAAAAAAACTTCTGATGGATTGCAACAGATATGTCTTCAAGAATTTTTATTATAGGATCGTAGCGCCTGAAATTCTCCCGGGCCTGAATGGATCATTAAAGGTCTTTTGGAATATGGCAAATTTCAAGCTCTTGATGACCATACCTGAAGGTGCAGACCTGCCGATTTCGTATTATGGGGAAGATAAGAGTAAGATTCAAACTGTTGAGGCAACATTTACTGAGAATGTCCATGCCACTGGTCTATTCAACTGGCTATATGAAGAAATGAAAAATGCCTCAATTTGACAAAGAATCCATTCCGCCTGCCTGCAGAGTTTTTTACCGATTGCATCAAACCTTCTTCAATAAGAAGAGTGAGCTAAATCCTGCTGTTTTTCAGGACAGGGATGGCGGAATGTCCGTAGATTGGGGCAAATACTCAACCCCTAAACAAACCCAGATGCGAGCAAGGAAAAACCCTGCTCATAACAAAATCGGTGTGCTAAATGTTGAAGGCATAAGGATGATTGACTCTTTGACGGTTGAACATACACCTGATGAATTGACGTTGAACCAGGCCCACGCAGATGTTCTTGGAGAGAAGACTGAAAAGGTACAGTTAGCGCTATGGGATTTGTGTAAAGACAATATCCTTAGCATCCCATATGAAGTGCGCCCCTTACGCTAGAGACTTTCCTGAGATTTTTAGGTTGATCTGACCGAGTTCTTTTCTGCGTTTCTCAT
>DATFYJ010000229.1:0-9569 GCA_035315105.1 Chitinivibrionales bacterium | reverse complement strand
ACAAGCGGGTTGTCGGGATCGTGCACGCGGAACATGAGGGTGAAGGGCTGCCGCATGGTGTCAAGATTGAGCGCACCGTTTGCCAGCGTGTCGGCCGAATACGACACCGAGATCGAGCACGGCCGGTCGGGCGGCACAACGAGAATCCGGGCATACAGGGTGTCGTTGCTGGGAAACAGGTCCTTTACAATTGCAATTATCTGTTTGTACCCCGTGTCGGCAACGGCGGGCACCCAGAACAGGACGCTGTCGGTCGAATTGTCGAGGAGCGGGGCGTCGACGCCGACAATCCGCGCCGAGAACAGGAACGGGCGGATGCCGGTGCCCGGGATCACCCTCAGGATCGTTCGAAGGGAATCCCTGCCTGCGACAAGGTCGAACGGAAAATCCTCGGGCCGGGTAGCAAACAACACCGGCTTGGGAGGCGGCACGCCGGGCGCGGTCACGTACACATTGTAGGTGACGAATTCGGGCTGATACCCATCGAAGATCCGGATCGTCACCGAATGCATGCCGGTGTCCGCAAGGCCGGGCGTCCACGAGATTATTCCGTTGTTGTCAACCGCAAGGCCGACGGGGCCGGCCGTGGCCTGGTAGGTGAGCGTGTCGTTGTCCGGATCAAACGCGCGGATCGTGTCGGTGTACGCTTTGGTCGCCTGGACAAACGCGGATGCCGGGCGATGCTGCACCACCGGGAGGCTGTTTCTGAAAATCACGATGGACTGTTGAACCGAGTTCTTCTTTTTGTCAATTGCGGTTATCGCGATGCCGTTGCCCGACGGCGTATGGACGAGCGGCACCGTGTCGTAGTACCAGAAGCCGCTTGCCGGCACGGGTTTCCCGTTGACATAGAGCGTATCGATGCCCGATCCGTCGTCGATCGCCTCGATGGCAAGCGCCGCCGAGGGCTGGTCGGTATACAATCCCTGCGCGGGCTTGCCGTTTGCAAGCACGTTGAGGATGCGCGGGGGCAGGGAATCGGGCGCGTTGGGCGTGTAAAACAGAAGAAGATCGTGTTCGTCGATGGTGGATCCAGTGGTGTTGTCGGTCGCGATGATCCGTACCGGGTTCGCGCCCTGCGTCAGGGTGACGGCCCACTCCCACGCCGTGGACGAATCGGTGACATGCCGCACCAGCGGATTGACGGTGCCGTTCATGGAAAGGTATATCGACAGATTTAGCGAATCAAGTCCGTTGTTGACCACCCTGCCCGACACCAAATACGTTTGCGTACTCACCACGGTGGTGTCGGCGGCCGGGTTCACCATTACAATGGACGCTTTCTTGGCATGGGCGATCGAGGACGAGAACACGAGCCAGAATGTTTTGCGCGCGACATTGCCGTTCTGGAAATGGTCGAGCGCGAATACGCTGAGGGCAAGGGGATTGGACGCGGGATGCAGATAGACCTTGTCGAACATCTTGTAGTAGACGTTGCTCGCCACTCCGTCGAAGGCGAGCCCGTTGACGGATGCGGAATCAACGACAAGGGCCACGTTGTCGGTGATGCGGACCCTCAGCGAAAACAGCGAATCGCCCGTGAAAATGGTGTCGTTGCGGATGAGTTCGCTGTTGACGCACGTTATCACGGGCTTCACCGTGTCGCGCAGGAAAAAGGTGAAACTGTCCGGCGGCGAAACGTGCCTGCCGTCCCACACCCACAGGCAGCCCTTCCCGAAATAAAACGCGGGTGACAGCGCCGCCGCGGTGCTGCACACGGGCGACGCGTAGGTCACGCCCGCGCCCAGCGTCCAGTAGTACGTGACGTCGCGGTCGCGCACCCGCGGCGTGCGCAGGGTGATTGTGTCGTGCGCAAACGCCGAAATGCTGTCCTGATGCAGCGGCGACTTCAGGAACACGCGCATCGTGTCGGAAACGGAGCGTCCGTTGGTGGTGGTTACCGTGGTGACCAGCGACTGCCAGCCGGTGTCGTAGTACGATACCAGGAACGTGAAAGGCTCCTGCGGAAACTGCGATGCGACGATGGTCGTCTCCGGGCTCGGCCACAGGCGGTTTGCGCTTGCGGAAACGGAAAACCGCTCCACGAGCTCCTTGACGGTCACGCGCACCTGAAGGCTCTCGGTCGAGAAAATCTGCAGCGTGTCGCCGTTGTGAAGGCTCTGATGGACGAAATAGAGTCCGGCATTTGCGTAATCGGTAAAGGGGTTGTGTTCTCGAGAACAGAATACGAATACCGTGAGCATTGAAATAAGAATGAAAGGATGTCTGATGATGTGTTTCATGGGTGAGCGCATTCCACCGTTTATATATGCTGCGTGCCGGATTACTGCATCAACAAAAAATAATTTTCCAAAGTCAATAATAATGAAATTCTTATCAGAACTTCAGCGACCAGAAAATCCCCACCGCCCCTATGACCGTTACCGCGCCGCTTACAATAAGATTCGCCTCGTCGCTGTTGCGCCTGTTCCTCGCCGCCTCCCATTGTGCGCCGGTGCCCTGCGCAAGATTGTCCTTGCTGGTGCTGGAAATGGCGGAAAAGTCCCTCTGCGACGACACAAGCTGCGTGGCCGTGACCACCGCGGCGAAAAACCCGATTGCGGCAAACCCCGCTCCGCTGTAACGCAGGGTGTTGCGCGTGGGCGCGAGCGGGTCCTTGAGCTGGTTGACGGTCGGCGCCGCGGCTTCTTTCTGCGTCAAGGAGTATTCGTACGGCTCCTCGGTCACCTGGTACTGCGCCCCCTGGATGGTAAGGCTTGCCCTGCCGTTGTGAAGAAACACGCACGGGGACAGCTTGAAAAACCTGGTGAGGGAATTGATGCCGTCCACCGAATAGAGCACCGCGCAATAGGAAAGCTGGGTGCCGATCGCATCTTCGTGGATGTAAATGCCGTTCCAGTCGTAGGGCGCGGCGTCGACCGTACTGTGCTTGTTGTAGTCCTTATCGTGCTCGGACGTGAATACGACCGGGCTGTTCTTGATGCCCTTTACGATGAGCGTGCCCTGGATATGCAGGCCGGTGAAGTTCTTGAAGCACAGCACTGTGCCCGCGGCAATTACCACGGTTTTCCCCTGGGGAACGTAAATATCGCCCGCCACGAAATAGGGATGTTTCTTTGGCGTGAGAACAAGGGGCAGGTCGCCGGCAATGGTGTCGAATGCGGCCGAGTCGTGCGTGGCGGTTTGCGGCGCGGGCTGAGCGGTCTGCGCGGTTTGGGAAAAGCAGGCGCAGGCCGCGGTTAGAATGATGGTGAGTACGGTGTGTTTCATAATGGTAATCCGCGAAAAGCCCGCGCTAAAACAGCCCCTATTTCTTGGTCAGCAATCCGGAACTGATCCTCCGCAGTTCCGCATCGGCCTTAACAAAATACTTGTGTTCGGGAGACATTTTAAAAAGCGATTTAACGTCGTACCACGCTTCCAAGGCTTCTTTCCTGGTGGCGGGAGTCTGCGATGCGTCATAGAACGCGCTTGCGCACAAAGCCTTGGAATACAGGAGCGTTTCCCGGAACGTCCGCGCATCCATGAACTGCGCTGGCGATACCGAGGCATGCTGGACAAACTGCGATGCTGTGCGGTAATCCTTTGCAATATAGTAAAAGCGTGCTTTTTCAAGGTAGAATTCGCCGTCTTTGATGTCATTTCCAAACAGGAGTGATTTGGCGCCGTCCCTGTCTCCCGTGGCACGAATTGCGCGAAGCCGGTACAAAAGTGCTTTTTTCGAATGGGCCTGCGCGGGTGCAAGCATGCTGTACAGCATGAGGCCGTTCACAAAATTGCCGGCCTCGATCTCCGAGGAAAAAATGGCCATCAGGTCCGACGTGTGCAGCTGCTGTTTCAGCCGTTCCACGAGCTCCTGCGGTGAAATTGCCTGTGCCCCCTCCGGGGGGGGCGGAGCCTGAACGCGGGCGGCCGGCTTCTGGGCGCCGGCAGGCGGCATCCGCGCATCTGCGCGTCGCGCTTTACGGAGCGGAACCTCCGCGGTCACCGTGGCGGCCCTGTCGTGAATGTCAAAAAGGCTGTCTTCGGCCAGACTGTCGAGCAGCCGCTGCTGCGCGCCGGACGCGGCGTGCTGCATCGACCGCTGCAGCGCAAGGATCGAATCGATGCGGGCCATTTCGCCCGGGCCGAGCGCGGCCTCGATTCCTTCGTCCGGATGGCGGTTCGAAAACACGTGACCCGCAACTGCGTTGATCGCCGAAACCGCAATGCCGAAATGCAGCGCCGCCACCGTCCCGAACGCCGCACAGACGAGAACCACGGCGGTCCAGACGAGCACGGGGATCGGCACCCGCTTCCTTCTGACGCTCACCACCCGTTTCCCCCTGTTTCTGTTTGCCAGGAACTGTTCGAGCACCTGTTCGGGCGCCTTGAGGGTGAGCGTTTTATGGATCTTGCAGATGGCCCGCAAAAATTCCAGCGAATTCTGGATGCGCTTTTCCTTCTCGGTTCTGATGCAGTGGTGAATGAGGCCGACGAGGGCTACCGGTATCGGAGAGGAGAATTCCGAAAGCGGCGTATAGTTGTTGCTCAGCTTGTCGGTCACGAGTTTGCCGAGCTTTTCCTCGGGAAAAGCCCGGACACCGGTCGCCATCTCGTAGAGCACCGTGCCCAGCGAGTAAATGTCCGAGCGCACATCGATTTCTTTTCCGTCAAGCTGTTCCGGCGCGAGGTACTGCATGGTGCCCATCACCATGCCCTCGAGGGTGCGGCTGTCGGCGGTGAGCGGCTTGGCAATGCCGAAGTCCATGAGTTTGGCGATGCCGTCCTTTGCCACCATGATGTTTCCGGGCTTGAGGTCCCTGTGGATGACGCCCACATACCGCTTGCCGGACAGAACGTAGCTCTGGCTGTGAGCGTAGTTGAGCGCCCGGCCCACCATGATGCCGATGGAGGTGCACACCTCCGGCGGAAGTCCGCCCGATTCCTCGACAAGCTTTTCGAGCGTGATGCCGTCGATGAGCTCCATCTCGATGTAGGGAAGATTGCTCCAGGTTCCTACCGTGTAAATTTCGACGATGTTCGGGTGGTGCAGCTTTGCCGTGATTTTCATTTCGGTGCGGAAGCGTTCCTCGGATTCGAGGGAATGGTCGGGCTTGAGGAGCTTCACCGCACGCTTCACCTCGAGCTCCGCGTTCCAGACCTCGTAAACGATCGCCGCGCCGCCGGCGCTGATGAGCGACGAAATGACGCCTGACCCGAGCTTTACCGGTTTTTGCCCGTCGGGCAGCATCACCGAACCCGGAAGCTCGAGCGCCTTGGTGTCTTCGGCGCGGAGTAGGGAGGTCTTTTCCTTATTCATGGTTTAAAAACCGTGCATGTTTCCGGTCTGCATCTGGAACGGCGCTTACTGTTATCGAGGGGGACTGTCGTATGACCTTGATATTCTACAATCTTGAACAGGTTTTGGGAAGGGGAATAAGAGAATGAGGTTAAGGAATAGAGACAACAAGGGTCGCACAACAATCTATTTTGCTCAGTACTTCCGCTTGGAGAGACTCAATATGATGGACGGCTTTATTCCTCCGCACGGTGGCTAGAAATCTTTTCTTAAACCTGTAATATTTTGGATGCCCGATGCCTTTTTCCAAACCTTACCGCCAGCCTCCGCTGTCCCCCTTTGTCCAGACCATGCAGTCAATTGCAGGCACGGCGCTTTCCATCACCGGCGCGGCGCCGCTCGTGTCGCTGTCTTACGGCGACGAAATGGCGCTCAAGCAGAAGGCCATCACCGAGTTCTTCCGGAAAACACGGGTGGAGGGCGACTGGGAGCCCCTGACCCCGTCCCCGTTTTCCCGTTTGTATAGAACCACCACCAAGCGCAGGGTGGTTTTCGCATTCGGGAAATTTATGCTTGCCATGGGGGAGGGACCGCGCGGACGGTCCGACGAGACGCGCGACGAGGCGCGGCTCGAACCCCGGCAGCACACGGCGCTGTACGAGTTTCTGCTTGGGAAACTCAACGAGCCTCTGTTCTCCGTCGTGGCGCGGCGGTGCAATTACCTTATCGTCCGCGGCTCGTACAAGGAATTCTGCGCCATCTTCAACATGCACAAGCTAGGGCCCACCGTGCGCAGGCTCAGGGCGCTCGCGCAGCAGCTTGCGACCGTCGGCGTGAACGTTATCTCGTCCTTCGTGGTGCTCGACCCGGCGCGGTCCAGGTATTACATTGACAAGAGGGAAACTGAAGACCGGTTGGCGGTTAAAAAACTGTTCGGGCCCGACACACTGCGGTTCGAGGCCGCCGGCCGTACCTACCTGTACGACGCGCTGTCTTTCTCGCAGATCAACCAGTCCATGGTGCCCCTCATGCTTAAGAAGGCGGCCCTCCTCCTCGACGCCGCGAACCCCGCGTGCGCCGGGGCGCGCCTTGTCGATCTGTACTGCGGCTACGGGCTGTTCACCCTGTATCTCGGGAGGCATTTCGCCGAATCTTGGGGCATGGACTGCGAGGCGGCCTCCATCCGGCGCGCCAGGGAGTCTGTCGCGCATTGCGGCGATATTCCCGTGACGTCAAGGATTCGGTTTGCGGCCGGGCAGATAACGGACCGGGCGCTCGAGGAGGTCCTGCCGACCGCAGGCGACCGGCCCGAGCTGTTTGTGCTCGATCCTCCCCGCAGGGGAACGGCAGCGGGCGTCATTGGCGCGCTTGCCGCCCGGCAACCAATGAGGGTCCTTCACATTTTCTGCAATATCGACATTGTTCCGGAAGGGCTTCTGCAGTGGAAACGCGAGGGTTTTCGCACGGTCCGCGTGGTTCCGCTCGACATGTTTCCCGGAACGCCCAACACCGAAGTGATGGTCCTTCTGGAGCCCGGATAGTCAAAAAGAATTGCTTTTTCGTGCTTCCAACTTGCATTTTCTGTTTTCCGGCCCTTAGCCTCGGTAAACCCCTTTTGGCCCCGGAACCAAAGGGCCAGAGTTATTCCTATGAGTGAAGAAAAGATGTTCGTATCCCAGGCGGGAACGCCGGCCGAATCCGCTGCCGAAGCCCAGCCGTCCAACGCGCAGCGCCTGTATTCCGCCTCGACGCTTTTCTACGACGAGCAGGAAAATGCGCTTCTCACGGAAGGGCTGCAGGGAACCGCACGGACCTCAGGCGAAATAACCACGGTGCTGTGGGTCGGCATCGACGTTGGGTCGACCACGGCCAAGATCGCGGTACTGGAGCCGGGCGAAAAGAAGCTTCTGTTCTGGAAGTACCGGAGGCATTTCTCCAGGCAGGCCGAGACCGTTGCGGCACTCCTTGCCGAAGCCCACGATGCATTTCCCCTGGCACAGTTCAAGCCGTGCATCTGCGGCAGCGGCGCAGAGCCGCTGGCTGCAATCATCGGCGGCAGCTTCGTGCAGGAGGTGATCGCCAACAGCATCGTCGTTTCGGAACTGTTCCCCTTTGCAAAGACCTGCATCGAGCTGGGCGGCCAGGACGCCAAGATCCTGTTCTTCCGCGAAGACGAGACCACGCGAAGGCCAAAGCTCTCCGACATGCGCATGAACGGATGCTGCGCGGGCGGCACGGGGGCGTTTATCGACCAGATTGCCGGCCTGCTCGATCTTCCCATAGAACGGTTTGACGAAGCGGCAAAAAACGGCAGGAACGTTTTCGATATTTCGGGCAGGTGCGGCGTGTTTGCCAAGACCGACCTGCAGCCGCTGCTCAACATGGGCGTGCGAAGGGAGGACATCGTTCTTTCGGTGTTTAACGCGGTCGCACGGCAGACCATCACCGGGCTGGGACACGGCATGCAGCTTGCCGCGCCCGTGGTGTTTCTCGGCGGGCCCTTCACGTTCAACCGCAGGCTCGTGGCCGTGTTCGCCAAGCATCTTGGTCTTGCCAAAGAGGAAATCCTCATCCCGCCCATTCCGCAGGTGACGGTCGCCATCGGCGCGGCGCTCGCCCTCGGCGTCTTGCCCGCCGAATCGCATGCCGGCTACCTCGGCAGGAAATCGCTTCCGTCGCTGTGGGGCGCGAACCGCATCGTTGCCGCGGACGCGGCCCCTGCGGCGCCGTTTTTCCAGTCGCCCGGCGAGCGCGAGGCGTTTCTCGCGCGTCATGCCGTTCCCGAGTTTGTGCCCAGGCCCCTGGCGCCGGGCAGCGAACAGGACGTGTACATCGGCATCGACGCGGGATCGACCACTATCAAATTCGTTCTCGTCGACGAGGATGGCGGCATCATCAACAAGTTCTACGCGTCGAATTCCGGCGATCCGCTCGGCGTGGTGAAGAAGGCGCTTCTTGACATCCACGACTCCTATTGCGCCCAAAACGTTCGGCTTAAGGTAAAGGGCGTGGGAACGACCGGCTACGGCGAGGCGCTGGTGGCAAAGGCGTTCGGCGCCGACTTCCACACCGTGGAGACCATTGCGCACGCGCACGCCGCGCTGCACGAGGTGCCCGATGCGACGTTCGTGCTCGACCTTGGCGGCCAGGACATGAAGGCAATGCGGATAAATGGCGGCGTCATCTGCGACCTGTACCTCAACGAGGCGTGCTCGGCGGGGTGCGGGTCGTTTATCGAGACGCTGTCCGGATCGCTCAATATTCCCATAGAGGAGGTGGCGGAGCTTGCGTTCTCCGCCCCCAGCCCATCAAACCTCGGATCGCGCTGCACGGTGTTCATGAATTCGTCGATCACCACCGAGCAGAAGAACGGGAAATCCATAGAAGACATCATCGCGGGACTGTGCCGCTCGGTGATCGACAACCTGTTCATGAAGGTGATCCGCGACCGCAACGTTTCGTACCTCGGCAACAGGATCGTGGTGCAGGGAGGCACGTTCAAGAACGATGCGGTGCTCCGCGCGTTCGAACAGCACACCAACGCCGAAGTGGTGCGGCCCCGGAACGCGGGCGAGATGGGCGCGCTCGGCATCGCGTTGCTTACCAGGAACGCGATGCGCGGCGGGACCTCGTCGTTCATCGGTTTCGAGGCGCTGCGCGGGTTCGGGTGCTCGGGCGTCACGCATGACAAATGCGAGGGCTGCACCAACAACTGCAAGCGGACCGTGGTCCGGTTCAACAACGGCGCGGTCTACTGCGCCGGCAACCGTTGCGAAAAGGGAAACGTCGAGTCCCGCACGGCATTGCAGTCTTCCGCGCCTTCCGCCGTTCCTCAGGCCCCGTCGATGGCGCGGTTCCGCGAAACCGCCATGCTCAAGGACCGCGGGGCGCCGGCGCTGGCCGACCGCCGCGAGACCGCGATAGGCATCCCGCGCATTTTGGAGTTCTACAACAGCCTTCCCTTCTGGAAAGCGCTGTTCTCGTCGCTCGGGTACACCGTGGTGCTGTCGCCCCGGAGCAACCACGGCCTGCACGAAAAGGGCATGCGCTATGTCGCATCCGACAACATCTGCTTCCCGGCGAAGATCGCGC
The DNA here is from genome assembly GCA_035315105.1 of Chitinivibrionales bacterium. GTDB lineage: Bacteria > Fibrobacterota > Chitinivibrionia > Chitinivibrionales > FEN-1185 > FEN-1185. Next base: position 235 of record DATFYJ010000229.1, on the reverse strand, counting down.
ACGGCCACATCGAGCACCTTGTCGAAAAAAAGGTGGACCGCATCTTCGCGCCCATCATGATAAGCGTGCCGTCCACGCTGTCGGATCCCGGCGCGGTGCACATGTGCCCTGTGGTGCAGGGATATCCAATCGTGCTGTCGGCCATGAACAAGCCGCACGCGCGCGGCGCGACCATAGTAGACAGCCCCGTATTCAACTGGCACGACGAACGGATGCGGGACCGCCAGGTGGCGCG
>DATFYJ010000228.1:0-2102 GCA_035315105.1 Chitinivibrionales bacterium | reverse complement strand
TACCTGTACCCTTCCTTGCGACCGCCATCGGCAGCCTGCCGCACGCGAGCGCGGATAAGGCGGTCGGCATCGTTCTTGACAAAATCCCGGGCTGCCCCATCTGGCCGCAGCTCCCGCGGCTCGGCCTGCGCGAGCAGATGGAGATCCAGTATTCCGAAGGTTTGCCCTGTGTCGTTATCGACGAGGCCAAGGGAAGAATGTTTTTCGACACCGCCGACGAAGACGCAAGCGCTGCGGCCATGGCCGCGTTCTACGAAAAGTTCATGGCCTCCCAGGAAAGCAACGACTGGAGCGCGTTTGCCATAACGCCGGCGTTTTCGCGCGGGATTTATGCACTGCTTGACAAACTAAAAGCCGGCGACGGAAAGCGGCTGTGGCTTAAGGTCCAGACAACGGGCCCGCTTTCCATCGGCCTGTCGATAGTGGATGAGAATAAGCGCGCCATATATTACAACGAGGCGTTCCGCGACATTATTGTAAAGGGGTGCGCCGCGAAATGCCGGTGGCAGATCAAGCTGTTCAGGGAATTTGCTGAAAACATCATCTGTTTCGTGGACGAGCCGATTCTATCGGCGTTCGGGTCATCCACCTACGTTTCGGTCCAGCGCGGCGACGTGGTCGCCGCGCTTGCCGAAGTGGCCGAGGCCATCCACAGTGCCGGCGCGCTGTGCGGCGTGCATTGCTGCGGCAATACCGAATGGCCGATTCTCGTTGAGGCAGGCGTGGACATCATCAACTTCGATGCGTACGAGTACGGCGAATCCATTGCGCTGTATGCGGCGCAGATCGGTGAATTCCTGAAGTCCGGCAACCGCATTGCCTGGGGCATTGTGCCCACATCGGAGAAAGTCGCTGCCGAGAGCGTGGGATCGCTCGTTGCGAAATACGACAAGGCCGCTAGCGGGCTCGCGTCCAAGGGGATCGACAAAGCACTTATTTACAAACAGTCGATGCTTACGCCGTCGTGCGGGACAGGGTCGCTCACCGAGGCGCAGGCCGAGCGCGTGTTCGAGCTGCTGGCAGGGGTGTCGGAGGCGTTGAAAGCAAGATGTTGACGGATAGAAGCATAGACGCGTAAACGTGTTGACGCGGGAAAAATCGAGAAACGTTTGCTCTGAGGTTGAGGGAAAAGGTACTTGCATTCTGTCTGAAGCAGGATATCAACTCGTCAACACGTGCACGCGTTCACACGTCAACAATAAAAGTAACGGGAAGACCAACAGTGCCAACCATCGCACTCACCGGTAAAGGCGGAACAGGCAAGACCACCATTGCCGCGCTTATGGTGCGCTGGCTCGTTGCAAACGGAAAGACGCCGGTGCTTGCGGTGGATGCGGACAGCAACGCCAATTTCAACGAGATGCTCGGGCTTTCGTATTCTGCAACTGTAGGTGGCGTGCGCGAAGACACAAGGAGCCGGGCCGGATCGCTCGGCAACGGGCTGTCCAAACAGCAGTTTCTGGAGGCGCAGGTCAACCATGCGCTCGTCGAAAGCGAAGGGTTCGACCTAATTGTGATGGGAAGGCCCGAGGGGCCGGGCTGCTACTGTTTTGCCAACAACGTGCTCCGCGACGTGCTTGCGCGCATAGCGAAGAATTACCCTTCCATCGTGGTGGATTGCGAGGCGGGGCTCGAGCACCTGTCCCGCCGTACGCTGCTGGCGGTGGACTGGCTGGTGACAGTTTCTGATCCGTCAATACGTGGTCTGCGCACGGCCAAGCGGGTGGGCGAGCTTGTGGACGAGATGAAGACGAGGGTTCGGCGCCGGGCGCTTGTGATTAATATGTTTCGGGGTGCCTCGGGTAAATTGACGGACGCGCAGAGGAGGGCAGTTGATGAAAGCGGGTTTGACAGAGTTTTTATGTTACCTTATGATGAAACTATTAAGAACATGGATGAGAATGCAGGGACGATAAAAGATATCGGCGACAAGAGCGGGATTTATAGTGGCATGGCGGAGATTATGGAGAAATTATTTCAATAATAATTTATGAGTGGGGGAGGTTTCCCCCTCGCAACGGCCCGATCACGCTCGAAGTATACCAGCATTTCACACATGCGTGACCGGTCCTGCGCTACCCCCTCCTGGGTGGCCGCCTTGA
>DATFYJ010000227.1:0-2620 GCA_035315105.1 Chitinivibrionales bacterium | reverse complement strand
CGGGGCGCCGGGCTGCCCAGGTGCGTGAGCTTGCTGCAAAGGCGGGCCGCCAGATTCTTCTCTGCATCGACGGCGGGGTGACAAAAGAGAACATCGCCGAGGTTGCCGCCATGGGGCCCGATATCGTGGTGAGCGGCAGCGCCGTGTTTGAGAAGAAGGCGGTGAGGGAAAATTTTGCGATGATGATGGCAGCCCTGATAAGATAAGGAAAGATCGCACCAGAGAGACACGGAGGACACAGAGTGATGACGAACACTTTCCCTTTTCTCTCTTTTCTCTGTGATCTCTGTGCCTTTGTGGTGAATTTTTCCAAATTGGAATTCGTATGAAAAACAGATGGTCCGATTCTTCAGCAAAGGCATTCGTCAAGAAACACGCTGCGGAATGCGGGAACAGCGTTGCGCTCCTTTCCTATGCCACGCGGCTTGTCGGCAGCGAGCCCGATCTCGCGCTGCACGGCGGCGGGAACACGTCGGTCAAGGCCAAGGTGACGACCCTCACCGGCGCGGTGCCGGCCCTGTTTGTAAAGTCCTCGGGTGTTCCTCTTGACTCAATAGGACCGTCGGGGTTCGTGTGTCTCGATCTGGCTGCCCTGCGAAAACTTCAGAAAGTCCGGGCCCTTGACGATGAGGCAATGGCAAACGAGTTCCGCACGCACCTGGTGAAGCCGTCCGAATCGGTTGCCTCGGTCGAGACGCTCATGCACGCGTTTGTCGACAAACCCTGCATCGTGCACACGCACCCGTCCGCGATTCTGGCGCTTACCAACAGGGAAGATGGGGAAGCAATCGCGCAATCGGCGCTGGGAAAAAACGCTGCGGTTCTGCCCCATGTCAATGCAGGCCTCGACCTCGGCCGCGCGGTCGCCGCCGCGGTGAAAAAAAACAAAGGCCTGCGCGCGGTCGTGGTGTCGCACCACGGGCTCATCACCTGGGGCGCGGGTCCGAAACAGGCGTACGCCGCCGCCGTTGAGGCGGTCAGTCGGGCCGAGGAGTACCTGAAGAACTCCCGCGTTCGCACCATCGCACCGGCCGCCGAATCCGCCGTGGAAACCGCGTGGAAGAAGTACGCGAAACTTGCGCCCGTGCTGCGCGGCCTTTTGTCGCCCGCGTCGGGCAACCCGGACTCGCCGAACACGTTCATGACACTTTCCCCGCTTATCAACGCAGACGTGCTCGGGCTTCTCTCCAGCAAGGAAGCGCGGCAGTTTCTCGTGTCGCCGCCGCTCACGCCGGATTACTGCGTGCGCACTAAGTCATTTCCCCTGTTGATTGACGAACCGGATTTGAACGACATGGACGCGCTCCGCGCAAAACTCAGCCGCGATGTCGCCTCGTTCGCGGAGCGTTATGGCGCATATGTCAAGAAATATGCCAAAGTGCAATCCGGCCAGGACCTGTTGCCCCGTATGGTTCTGATTCCGGGCCTGGGCGCTGTGTGCGCGGGGCGCGATGCGGACGCGGCGGCCGTTGCTGCCGACATCACGGCGCAGGCGCTTTCGGTCAAGAAGACGGTTTACGAAACAGGAGGCGTTTACAAAGGCCTTTCCGAGTCGCACCTTGCTGCCATGGAGTTTCGGCCTTTCCAGACGGCTAAAGTGGCCGACAGCGGCTGCCTGCCGCTGCGCGGCGCTTCGGCGCTTGTCACGGGCTCGGCCGGCGCCATAGGTTCGGGCATCTGCGAGGCGCTGCTCGACAAGGGATGCAACGTGCTGGTCACCGACCTTCCGGGCGAGCGGCTTGATTCGATGGTTCGTGAACTCAGAAAAACCTATGGAAACAGGGTTTCGGACGCTGCACTCGATGTGACCGACCCGCTGTCGGTCGCCGCCGCATTCGAAAAAGCGGCGGAAGCCTTTGGCGGCCTTGACATTGTTATCGCCAATGCCGGAATTGCTCATGTGTCGCCGCTGGTCGACATGGACCTCGAGGCGTTCAGAAAGATCGAGCGCGTCAATGTCGACGGCACGCTCACGGTCCTGGCAGAGGCCGGCCGGCTTTTCAAGCTGCAGAACACGGGCGGCGACATCGTGCTGATCTCCACCAAGAACGTGTTTGCGCCGGGCGCGAAGTTCGGCGCGTACAGCGCGACCAAGGCCGCGGCACACCAGCTTGCACGCATCGCCAGCCTCGAATTCGCGGGCATGGGCGTGCGCGTGAACATGGTGTCGCCCGACGCGGTGTTTTCGCATGGGTCAACAAAGTCCGGCCTGTGGCAGCAGGTGGGGCCCGACCGCATGAAGGCGCGCGGGCTCGACGAACAGGGTCTCGAGGAATACTACCGCCAGAGGAACCTGCTCAAGGCGAAGGTGACCGCCGATCATGTCGCCCGCGCGGTGCTGTTTTTCGTGACGCGCCAGACGCCCACCACCGGCGCGACCATTCCGGTGGACGGCGGCCTGCCCGACGCGGCGCCGAGGTGAACTTGACAAACAACCGAAGGAGGTTCATGGTGAAATACCGGATCGCGGTCCTGTCGTTTTGTTTTCTTTCGCTCCTGTGCGGCGCGCTCTTCGCAAAGGAGATGATCCTCACCACGCTCGACGGCATAAAGATCGTGCTCAAGGAAGACAACACCTGGGTGTTGCAGAGCGGAAAACAACCGAGCTTCGAAAGGGATT
>DATFYJ010000226.1:0-5821 GCA_035315105.1 Chitinivibrionales bacterium | reverse complement strand
ACATGCCGCCTTCGGCCGAAAGGTTGGGGTCGAGCGGCGAATGGTAGCCGAGAGGCTGGCCCGCGGTGACCATCTGATCGCTGCCGCCGCGATAATTGCCGGGCCCGCTCACGCTGAACGTGACAATATTGCTTGCCGTGGGACAGGTGATGCCGTTTGCGTCAACCACTTTTGCCAGGATAAGGGCGGCATCGGTGCCGTTGGCCGTGATCTGAAACGTGTCTCCGTTTGCCTGCACCACGGGCGTGTCCATGACCAGAACGATGTGGTCGGGATTGCCCGCGGTCTGTTTCTGGTCGGAGCACACAATGGTTCCGTTGGCGTCAAGGCCATTCGCAAGAAGCGTTCCGGCCGCCCAGGTCACGTTGTCCCAGTAGCATTGGAAGGGCAGCTCGGTGTTGGTATTGTTGGCGAAAGTATAGTCATCGCCTGTGCCATTCCAGGGATTCGGCGTCTTTTTGCCCAGGCTCGTTCCGTTGAGCAGAAGGTCGACGGTCGCGCAGTTGCTGAACGCGTTGACCCGGACCGCGCCGCTGCGGTTCCAGTGATGGGCAAGATACACCACGGGTTTAATGGAGTATGGAATCCAGCACGCGGCATACATCTTGTAAAGCATCTTGGGCAAACGGTTGAAATCCATCATGGAACAGCCGAACGATCTCACCGAATTGCCCGGAGTTCCGTCGGCGTACTGCTGGTCTTCGCCCGGCGTTTCGGCCATGTACCATTGACACAAGCCAAAACAATTATCCCCCTTGGCATCCTTCCAGTGCATCAGGTATGCCTGGGCCATCTCGATCTCGTAATCGTACGCGGCTCTTTGCGAAGCATACATGTTCATGCCGCCCCACGCTTCCGCGCCCCAGGCGGGATTGCCCGGGTTGCCGCCCTTGACGCCGATCTCGCATCCGGTAACCGTGCAGGAGAGAATGTCTTTGGGCCCGTTTCCGTTTCCGCGCACCGATATCACGCGCGGGGACAGCGAGTCCCACGTAGTGCAGATGGTCCGTAGTGCGTTGCACGTGTTGGGATCGATATTCCCGTTGCTCACCTCCCATGCGAGAATGGACGGATTGTTTCTGTCGCGTATAACGCCGTCGCGTTGCATTTCCTCTTTGAGCGTGATTTGATCCGCAGTCGCGGATCCGGTGGAGAACTGGCCCTCGCCTTCGCCGCTCGGCTGCATGAGCATCACCCCCGTGTTGTCGCACGCGTAAACGAATCCGGGGCTGCACGCGGAATGGCCCGGCCGCCACAGGTTGCCGCCGCATTTCGTGAGAAGCAGCGCGTCACGGTATTCGATTTCCGGGGGCAGTGCGGTACCGAGCGCAGGGTAGTCGTAGCGGGCGGATGCGCCGTAAAGCAGATGCTTGTGCCCATTGATATAAGGGAAGTTGGCGTCCCACGTGATCGTGCGTATTCCAAGGGGACTTTTGCATACGTCAACCGTGGTTCCGCCGACCTGCACAATGTGGTACACCGTGTACATATACGGGCCGCCGAACGTGCTGTTGTTCGGATACCACAGATGCGGATTCGTCACCGTGCCGTTCTGATCGAACACCGTGCTCTGCCCTGCGTTGACGGACCCGGTGCTTGTCTGGGTGAGCACAACCGTATTGGTCGCATCCACCACCTTGGTGGTGACCGAAACGTTCTGGGCGGCGGCATTGTCGTTCCTCACGTTTGTCAACATGCGCACCGTTGCCTGTGAACCGTCGGCCGCGACGCTCGTTGCGGCGACATCGGTGCCCCACTGACTGAGTGTCGAATACGAATTCATCGGAACATGGACCTTGTCGGTGATGTACATGAAAACCGGCCGGAATATTCCGCCGTCTTCCGACCCAAAACGGAATACGGTCGAAAAACCGGGATTTTCGAAGAAGCCGCCATTCTTGCCGACTCGAACGGCCAGCACATTGTCGGCGCCTCCGAAATTGAGATCGGGAGTAACATCCACAACGAATCCCTGGAAGCCGATGACGTGGGTCGCGGTCGCATCCGCGGTTACCGCGCTGTTGCCGGGGAGAAAGGTGCCGTTGATGTACACCTGACAGCCTATGTGCACCCCTTGGAATTCAACGAAAATCTTTCTTCCGGAATAGGAATTGTCGATGGTAAAATGCTTCCTGTACCATACATTACTGCCGAACATCGACCCGTCGCCGCCGCCGCTGGCCTGGTTGATAAAAGTATCGGTGTCATTATAGGTGTGCGGAATTCCAACATCCTTCCACGCTGCGTCGCTGTACGTAGTGGCCTGTGCGCCGCCGGCCGGATCCGTTTTGGTGAACTTCCAAGGTGATGCACCCAGGTTGATTGTCACCCTGTTGCTCGATTCTCCTGTATACGTTTGCGCGAAACCGGACATGGCAGCCAGCATCGCGAAAACCATCGCCCATCCAAGGATTTTGCTTTTCATTTGCACTCCCTTCCCTAACGTGGATACAAAACCGGGTCCAATCCAATTCCTCACCGTATGCCTAATAATATAACCAACATTCGCCAATTTTGACGGAATACTTGGCCCTTTTGTCGCCACTGCTTCAAGGTGATCGATGGACAGTATATTGGTGTGAAATATGAAACAGGAGATGGTTTGGGAGGTACGTAACCGCAGGCTGGGTCATCGACCTTAATCCCCGTGGGCTTTCTTCATTTCGTCCAGCATCCTGCCGCATTCGGAGGTTGACGCCGTATTGTCCACGCATTCCTTGAGCACCTCCATGGCCTTCGCCCAATGCCCCTCGTTGGAATAGGATATCGACCAGTTTACATATGCCGCTTCAAGGTTTTTCGCGATCATGTCGCCATACTTGCCCTGGGTGTCTGCGGCTTTCAGTTTCTTGACGATCCGGACGACCTCGGGCCAGTCCCTTTTGTCCCAGAAGGTCCGGAGCTCCGTTCCGTACATGGAGAGCATGTCCTCGAGGAACCATTCATGGTTTTTCGCGTACGGCGTGAAAACGGTTGCCAGGCTTTCGGCATCGGCGTAATCGTTCATGTTGTCCGTGTAGAATCTTATAAAGTTGTAAACGTTTTCAAGCAGGCCCTTATACATTTCGGACGTGTCCGGCGCCCGGGAATTCACCATGGCATCCAGCGCCGACTTCGATTCCGCGACAAACGCATCGTGTTGGTGAACCGCAAGGAGCATGGTCGCGTGATTGTATTCCAGAACGGCGGCATTCCTGGCCAGATCCGCGTTCCCCGGAAAGCGCTGCACCGCCGCCATTACCGCGGGCATGATCTTTTCAAACATCTTTCCCGCGGTTGAGTAGCCTCCGCTCTTTTGTAAAGACTGGAATTCGAGGCTGTAGATTGCGAACCGTTCTTTCTGTGCACCGGCATCGTCGTCAAGCACGTACCCCATCATTTCCTTGAGCCGGTTGATATCCTCGATTTTCGTCACCGAAGCGGCGGCATGCTGGTTTGCCATGCTGAGACAGACGAGCCGGTACGGTTCGAGGATTCGGCGCATTCTGTAATCCTCGTAGGTCGATGGTTCAAGACCCCGCGATGCAAACCAGGCCTGCGCTCTTGACTTATAGAAATTCTCGTCATGAACCCAGTCAAACCCGGCAAGGACGGTTGGCTCGATTTCGATGATGGTACCGTCCGGGGCAGTCAGCTGGACAAACGCATGTGACGGCAGCACCGCCCCCTTGACCGGCATGTCGAAGTATCGGGCAAGCACGATGTATAAGATGGCGGAACTGGTGCAATTGTATTTCCCCGTCTCCAGCAGCGTCGACAATCTGCTCTGATACAAATCGTAACCCGCCAGGTCGTTCGCAGGATCCGTTTTCAAGAATTCCTTGCGCATCGATTCGAACAGGGCCTGTCCCTTGTGCCGGAAATCGCTCTCGGCGGCAACAGCCGGCCGGGTCTTGGCTACAAACGCCTGAATCCTGGATACGTCTTTGTTGAATGTCAGAGAATCCCGCACATCGCCCGACGCCAGAAGAGCCAGAGCGAGCAACTCATCGGGAATCCCAGATTCCGCCTTGGAAAGGTTTTTCAAGGTGCGGATTTCAACGGGCTTCAGATTGAACCAGAACGAAAACGGCGCATTGCCGAATTGAGAACGATCGTACGACAATTCCACATTTGAATCGTCTTTCCGGTTTATGGATTGCATGACAAAAGCGCACCCGGCAATGAGAACGCCGCAGAGGATTGCGACAGGCAAGACGGTTCGCTTCATCACACTACTCCCCGGGACATTCGATGCAACCACGCATTTGTACATCGCCAGCCATAAAGAAGTGGCGGACGCGAAAATCATCTACCTGACCAGAAGCACCTTCCGAAACCCCTCGCCCTTTGCCAATCGTATCAGGTAAACGCCATTCGCATTCATTCGGTCGTCTCGTATCACATTTCCCGCCAGGGTACAAATTGTCGCTTCCGGAAAATGCGAACGCAGTTCCTTCAACCCGGCAAGGGTAATCCGGCCACCGGGAAAACGCCCCGAACCTGAGGAAGCAGCACCCGCCCCGGCCGTCGTATTGCGGATGCCGGCATTGACAAATTCAAACGGCCCCATGTCCCAGCCCGCGCCCTGCGGCCGGGGCGTTCCGACCATGTCGCTGTCGTCAAGGCCGGGCAGTGCAATCCCCGCGTTGATGGCCGGGCTGGAAGGCTGCAGCTTGAAATCGTCTCTGGACTGCGGTCGCGCAACCATGAACTTCGGGTTGACATTCAGAAAATCTTTGGGGTCGTAGTCGCCTGCGCTCAGGCCTCCCGCCGTGTCGTAAATAATATTGTAGCCGCCCTGCATGGTGGACACGGAATCGGCCCAGTAGTTGCTGCCGCTGTTGTAGAAGATGTTGTTCCTCACCATGCCCGTTGATCCGCCCGTTCCGTTGTCGCCCCTGAACCCGATGCCGTGGTATATCATGTTGCAGAACACGTTGTTCACGGCCCTGAGGTTGGTGATGTTGACAACGCAGAGTCCCCACGCCCCGCCGAGGTCGCCGCCGCAGAAGATGTTGTTGCGTATCGTGTAATTATTCGCGTCGCCCACCTTGTTCATGCCGAGCATCATTCCCTCGTGAAAGCTTACAACGAAATTGTTTTCTATGATGATGTCGTTCGCCACTTCGCCGTTGTCGTCGAAGGTCTGGAACCCGTCGACATGCGACGCGCCGATTTCGGATGCAAGCGCGCCGTGATAGTAATTGCCGCGGAACGTGATCCTGTTTCCGAAGAACCTGGAATAATCGCAGTCGCCGGCGTCGGGATACAAAAGCCGTTCCACCTCGTTGTTTGCCACCAGCCAGTCGTTGCCGCTTGCCACGATCCCCTCGTTGACGGAATAGATCCTGTTGTCCGCGATGTAGATGCTGTCCCAGGTGCCGCCGCCCCAGCTCGCCTGGATTGCCGTGCCGGGAATATCGTGCAGGTAGTTGTCCACGACTTCCACGTGACTGCTGGAAAGCCATATCCCGCCGTTGAGCCAGCCGCCTTGACTGTTGGTGATGTCGAAGCCTTCGATCCTCAGCCAGTCGGCGCCGCCGGTGTTGAATCCCTGCATGTAAACCGTCCGCCTCGGCTGCGCAAGAAAGACAACCCGTTTTCCCGCGCTGCCGGAATGGCCGGTGGCAAAGGTTATCCGTTCCGGGTATGTCCCGCTCTTGACAATTACGGTGTCTCCTGCGATTGCGGTGTTCGCGCCTTTCTGTATCGTTTCCCACGGCAGGGCTGCTGTTCCGGCATTGGTGTTGCTCGCCTGCGCGCTGGCGCTGTCTACACCCCAGTGTTGCATAAATTCCGCACGTAACTTATAGACATTCCCTCTGACAAACACGCAGTT